>NZ_NHSG01000349.1:0-13456 GCF_020024005.1 Streptomyces purpurogeneiscleroticus | reverse complement strand
GAGGGGGCTGGGCCAGTCCGGGAAGAGGTCGTGGGGGTGCACGGCGCCAGAGTTGTCGCGCACGGGGCCCGCGGCAGGCGAAACGGCGAGGCCGCCACTCATACGTGTGAGTGGCGGCCTCAGCGTCAAAGGGAGAGCTACCCGCAGGTCACTCCCACTCGATCGTGCCCGGGGGCTTGCTCGTGACGTCGAGGACTACGCGGTTGACGTCCTTGACCTCGTTGGTGATGCGGGTGGAGATGCGGCTCAGGACGTCGTACGGCATGCGGGTCCAGTCCGCCGTCATCGCGTCCTCGGAGGAGACCGGGCGGAGGACGATGGGGTGGCCGTACGTGCGGCCGTCGCCCTGGACGCCCACCGAGCGGACGTCGGCGAGGAGGACGACCGGGCACTGCCAGATCTCGCGGTCCAGGCCGGCGGCGGTGAGCTCCTCGCGGGCGATCGCGTCGGCCTCGCGGAGCAGGTCGAGGCGCTCGCGCGTGACCTCGCCGACGATGCGGATGCCGAGGCCCGGGCCAGGGAACGGCTGGCGCTGGACGATCTCCTCGGGCAGGCCCAGCTCGGCGCCGACCATGCGGACCTCGTCCTTGAAGAGCTGGCGGAGCGGCTCGATGAGCTTGAACTCCAGGTCCTCGGGGAGGCCGCCCACGTTGTGGTGGGACTTGATGTTGGCCGTGCCCGTGCCGCCGCCGGACTCGACGATGTCCGGGTACAGCGTGCCCTGGACGAGGAATTCGACCGGCTCGCCCGCGGCACCCGCCTCGGCGATGATCTCGGCCTGGGCCTGCTCGAAGACCCGGATGAACTCGCGGCCGATGATCTTCCGCTTCTCCTCGGGGTCGGAGACCCCGGCAAGCGCGGAGAGGAAGCGCTCGGACGCGTCGACGACCTTGAGCTGGACGCCGGTGGCCGCGACGAAGTCCTTCTCGACCTGCTCGGTCTCGTCCTTGCGCATCAGGCCGTGGTCGACGTACACGCAGGTCAGCTGGTCACCGATGGCCTTCTGGACGAGCGCGGCGGCGACCGCGGAGTCCACGCCACCGGAGAGGCCGCAGATGGCACGCTTCGTGCCGACCTGCTCGCGGATCGCGGAGACCTGCTCCTCGATGATGTTGCCCATCGTCCAGTTGGGCTCGATGCCGGCGCCGCGGTAGAGGAAGTGCTCCAGTACCTGCTGACCGTGCGTGGTGTGCATCACCTCGGGGTGGTACTGCACGCCGTACAGCTTCTTCTCGTCGTTCTCGAACGCGGCCACCGGCACGACGTCCGTGGAGGCCGAGACCGTGAAGCCCTCGGGAGCGGCGGAGCAGGCGTCGCCGTGCGACATCCACACCGACTGCTCGGCCGGGGTGCCCTCGAAGAGCGTGGAGCTGGTGCGGGAGACGGCCAGCGGGGTACGGCCGTACTCACGCGCACCGGTGTTGTCCACCGTGCCGCCGAGCTTCACGGCCATCAGCTGGAAGCCGTAGCACATGCCGAAGACGGGGACACCCGCCTCGAACAGGGCACGGTCGATGCTCGGGGCACCTTCCTCGTAGACCGACGACGGACCGCCGGAGAGGATGATCGCCTTGGGGTTCTTCGCGAGCATCTCCTCGACCGGCATGGTCGAGGGCACGATCTCGCTGTAGATCCGCGCCTCGCGGACGCGGCGGGCGATGAGCTGGGCATACTGCGCGCCGAAGTCGACAACGAGGACGACATCCGGGGCGGCGGCGGGGGGCGCTGCTGACACTTCGGCGGCCTTCCGGCGGTGGTGGAGCGATGGGGTTGGACTTTCGATTCTAACGGGCACATACTGAGCCCCATGTTCACGCAGCTGACCTTCGTCTTTACCTATGGCACCGGCCCGTCCGGCTGCCATGGTCGCGCTGCATGAACCGCTGATCACAGCGACAAGCGACTTCCCAGCCGCCCCGGGCCGTACAAGGCCCGGGGCGCTGGTGTTCTCCCCTCCGGGCGGTGCGGTTCCGGGGCCACGGGATTCCGAAGATCCCCGAAGAGCCCCGAAGATCATCAGACCCAGGAGACGGACATGAGCAGCAACACGGCCGGCAACGCGACCAGCACCACGGCCGGCGCCACGACCGGCACCACGACCAAGCCCCGCCCGGAGACCGGTGCGCGCACCGAGGAAGCCGCCGCCGTGATCGGCGACGCGCGCCGGCGGATCGACGATCTCGACGGCCGGATCATCGGCCTCGTACAGGAACGGATGGCCGTGTCGGCCGTGATCCAGAAAGAGCGGATCGCCTCGGGCGGCCGCCGGGTGAACCTCGCCCGCGAGATGGAGGTGCTGGAGCACTTCCGCGACCAGCTGGGCCGCCCCGGCACCGCGCTGGCGATGACGCTGCTGGAGCTGTGCCGCGGGCGGATCTGAGTTCGGGGTGCGCCACCCGTACGAGGTCCGGGGCGGCGGCTCACCCGTACGGACCGTGACCGGGCGGCGCGGGGCTTCGTTGTTCCCGGTGCCACGCCAGCCAGGCGCGGCCTGCAGGACTACGCGTAGACGCCGCCCCGTGGGCGGGAACGCCGAAGCGATGAGACGCCGTCCGGGTTGAAGCGGACGGCGCCGTGGGACCTCGCTGCGGTGCTGTGGCCGGTCGGCAGGGGACAGCAGCCCGGTCACATCCGATGGGGCGGTCGGCCCCGGGGACGCCTGGGGCCGACCGCATCCGGTCGAAACGGTTGCGCCCGATGAGGCGCATCCAGCACGATGCATGAAGAGCCGATTACCTCGCACCGAGGTGGCTTCTGATACTGCCACTGGTCTACACCAGTAGCTTCGGTAGCGCTGCAGTACAGCTTCAGAGAACCAGCAGAGCCTCACAGGCGCCCTCCCCCCGGCGCCTTCCTTCGGCGCCGCCGCTGCCCTGACGACGGCGCCGAGCAGCAAGGGCCCCGCGGTCGCCCGCACCCCCCTCGCGGACGGCACCTCGGGGCCCTTCGCTCTGTCCGGGCTCCCCTTGGACGGTGGCTCACCCCTCGCCGGTCCGCAAATATGCGCAATTCGCGTGCAACCTTTGCGCCGGTTGGCTGGTCATGTACGTGTAAACGCACGGCCATACCGCGCCCCACCGCGACGGCCCGCTACCGACTTCGTGCCTCCCCCTCGGCACTCCGGACCCACGAAGAGGTCTTGACACGATGAAGCTTCGCCGTGCACTGACGGCTGCCGCCGCGACGGCCGTCCTCGCTCCTGCCGCGCTCATGGCGGCGCCGGCCGCGTGGGCGACGGACGAGCCCAGCGCCACCCCGTCCGCCGAGGCGCCGACGGAGCCGGGCGACGGGTCCACCTCGCCCGACCCGACGCCCGAGGAGCCGACCGACCCGGCGCCCTCGGGGTCCGCCGACCCCACGGACCCGACGACACCCCCGGCCGACGAGCCCTCGCCCAGCGCCTCGGCTCCGGACGAGACCCCCTCCGAGGACCCCACCGAGGACACCGACGAGCCCACCGGCCCGCCGACGGCCACTCCCTCCGACAAGCCCACCGAGGACCCGGGCTGTGAGACCCCCTCGGAGGTCGAGGCGATCACCACCACCCTGCGCGGGCTGCCCAGCCAGGTCGTGGCCGGGTCCGGGTGGCACAACTTCACCTTCCGGGCGACCAACGTCTCCGAGTCGGCGATGACGTCGGTCGACGCGTACGTCATGCTCTCGGCCATCGAGAACGAGAACTTCGACGACGTCTCGCACCTGCTGACCGTGCAGTGGTACGACGAGGGCGCCGGTGTCTGGGAGAACGTCGACGAGTACGGCTACTTCGCCTCCCTCGCCGACCTCGCGCCCGGTGAGTACGCCGACGCCAAGCTGCGCCTGAAGGTCGACGCCAAGACGCCGGGCAGCTACGGCTTCGCGTTCGCCATCGGCGCGTACCAGAACGCGGACGGCGAGTGCGGTTACTCCGAGGGTTCGGAGTACGAGTTCGACGTGCTGGTCGCGGGGAGCAAGCCGGGCACGGTGCCGCCGGCCACGGGGAAGCCGGGCGGCAAGAAGCCCAGCAAGCCGGCGCCGCAGGGCGGGATGAAGGAGCTGCCGGTCTCCGGGAAGCTCGCCGAGACCGGGTCGTCCTCGGCGCTGCCGACGATTGCGGCGGTGGCTGGGGTCACGATGGCCGTGGGTGCGGGGGCGATCTTCGTTGTGCGTCGTCGTAGGACGGATGGCGCTGCCGCGTAGCGCCGGTGACGGCGGTTGAGCGGTGAGGGGCCGCGCCTGGGGTGCCGGGCGCGGCCCCTCGTCGTACCGGTAAAAGATGTCCTCAAGCGCCGGACGGGCTTGAATTGACGAGCTCTAGGCGCCGGACGGGCTTGTTTTTGGCATCCCCAAGAACGTCAGCTTGAGGGCCGCGAACGCCTTCTCCGGGACCGCCGGGTGGTGGGGCTCCACCGGGGTCAGGCGTTCGTACGGGTGGCCGGGGGCCGGGCGTGGGTCGGCCTCGCCCTTGTTCGGCCAGAGGGACATGGCGCGTTCGGCCTGGGCGGTGATGGTCAGGGACGGGTTGACGCCGAGGTTCGCGGAGACCGCCGAGCCGTCGACGACGGAGATGCCGGGGTGGCCGTGGAGGCGGTGGTACGGGTCGATGACGCCGTGGTCCGCGTCCTCGCCGATCGGGCAGCCGCCGAGGAAGTGCGCGGTCAGCGGGGTGCCCATCAGCTCGCCGACGTTGCTGCCGGGGAAGCCGTTGATGTCCTCGGCAATCAGCGCGGCGGCCTCGGCGGCGGCCGGGATCTGCGCCGGGTTGGGCGCGCCGTGGCCCTGTCGCGCGGTCAGCAGGCCCTTGCCGATGCCGCGCGGCTTCCGGTACGTGGTCAGGGAGTTGTCCAGGGACTGCATGACCAGGCCGATGATGGTCCGCTCCGACCAGCGGCGGTTGGAGAGGGAGCGGAGGGAACAGATCGGGTGGCGCGCCGAGTTGGCGAGGAAGCCGAGGACGCGGGCCACGGCACCGTCCCGTACCGGGACCTGGAAGAGGGACAGGCCGCCCATCGCGTTGGAGCCCCTGCCGTAGCGGACCGGTTCGATGTGGGTGTCGGCGTCCGGGTGGATGGAGGACGTGATCGCCACGCCGCGGGTGAAGTCGACCTTCTTCTCGCCGGTCTTCTTGCGGTAGCGGCGGTTGTCGGTGAGGGCGCCCACCAGGGCCTCGGAGTTGGTGCGGGTCAGCTCGCCCAGCTTGGGCGAGAGGTGGGGCAGCAGGCCGGTGTCCTTCATCTTGTGGAGGAGGGTCTGGGTGCCGTACGTGCCTGCGGCGATCACGACCCGGCGGGCGGTGAAGGTGCGGCCCTTGCCCTTGCGCTTGTCGTCGGTGGGCAGGGTCCGGACCGCGAAGCCGCCGCGGGAGTCCTCGGTGAGGGCGACGACGGAGGTCATCGGGTGGATGACCGCGCCGGCCTTCTCGGCGAGGTAGAGGTAGTTCTCGGTGAGGGTGTTCTTCGCGCCGTGCCGGCAGCCGGTCATGCATTCGCCGCACTCGGAGCACGCCTTGCGGGACGGGCCCGCGCCGCCGAAGTACGGGTCGGGCACCTCGCCGCCGGGCGCCGCCTTCGTCGTCCCGTCGGCGTCCTTGCCGTCGCCGAAGAAGACGCCGACCGGGGCCATGTGGAAGGTGTCGCCCACGCCCATCTTCTCGGCGGCGGCCTTGAGGTGGACGTCGGAGGGGGTCAGGGTCGGGTTCAGCCGTACGCCGAGCATCCGCTGGGCCTGGTCGTAGTACGGCTTGAGCTCGTCCTGCCAGTCGGTGATGTGGCCCCACTGCTGGTCGTCGAAGAACTGCTTCGGGGGGACGTAGAGGGTGTTGGCGTAGTTGAGCGAGCCGCCACCGACGCCGGCGCCTGCCAGGACCATGACATTTCCGAGCAGGTGGACGCGCTGGATGCCGTAACAGCCGAGGGCCGGGGCCCAGAGGTAGTTGCGGATGTCCCAGGAGTTCTTGGGCAGCGTCTCGGGGGTGAAGCGGCGGCCGGCTTCCAGTACGCCGACGCGGTAGCCCTTCTCGGTGAGGCGGAGGGCGGACACGGAGCCGCCGAAGCCGGAGCCCACGACGAGGACGTCGTAGTCGTAGCGGTCCGCGGGGTCCTGGTTCTGGGTAGAGCTCTCCCCTGACATCGGCGCTCCTTGAGGTGTGCGGGTCGGGGTTGGGGGCGGTCAGCGGAGCCTGATGGCCTTCATGGCCTTGAGGCTGAGGGACATGAAGGCGGCGTACTTTTCGTCGTCCATGCCGAAGGACGGGGCCAGCGGCATGACGCGCTGGTGGGCGACGGTCTGGGCCTCGGTGTACTTGAGGATGCCCTCGGAGCCGTGGCGGCGGCCGAGGCCGGAGTCGCCCATGCCGCCCATCGGGGACTGGACGCTGCCGTAACCCGCCGCGTAGGACTCGTTGACGTTGGCGGTGCCGGTGTTCAGCCGGGCGGCGATCTTGCGGCCACGGCGGCCGTCCTTGGTCCAGACGCTGGAGTTCAGGCCGTACGGCGTGGCGTTGGCGAGGCTGATCGCCTCTTCCTCGTCGCGGAAGCGGTAGAGGGAGACGACCGGGCCGAAGGTCTCCTCGTCGCAGACGGCCATCGGGGCCTGGACGCCGTCGAGGATGGTGGGCTCGTAGAAGAGCGGGCCGATGTCGGGGCGCGGCTTGCCGCCCGCGAGCAGCTTGGCGCCCTTGGCGACGGCCTCCTCGACGTGCCGGATGACGGTCTGCAGCTGGCGCTCGCCGACCAGGGAGCCCATGTCGGCGCCGTACGCGAGGGCGTTGCCCAGCCGCATGGCCTTCGTACGGGCCGCGAAGCGCTCGGCGAACTCGTCGGCGATGGACTCGTGGACGTACAGCCGCTCGATGGAGATGCACAGCTGGCCCGCGGAGGAGAAGCAGCCGCGGACGGCGCCGGCGGCGGCCTTGTCGATGTCCGCGTCGTGCAGCACCAGCATGGCGTTCTTGCCGCCCAGTTCGAGCGAGCAGCCGACGAGGCGGGCCGCGGCGCCCTGGGCGACCTCGCGGCCGGTGCGGGTGGAGCCGGTGAAGGAGACGTAGTCGGCGTGCTTGACGACCTCGGGGCCGACGACCGGGCCGTCGCCGATCACGACCTGCCAGACCTCCGGCGGCAGGCCCGCCTCGATCAGCTGCTCGCGCGCCCACAGGGCGGTCAGCGCGGTCTCGGTGTCGGGCTTCATGACGACGGCGTTGCCCGCGACGAAGGCGGGGAGCGCGTCGCCGACGGAGAGCTCGAAGGGGTAGTTCCAGGGGGCGATCTGGCCCACCACGCCCTTGGGCTTACGGAGCTCGGTGACCTTGGTGAGGGTCGGCACGACGCCGGTGTGGCCCTTGGGCTTCAGGTACGCGGGGGCCTTGCGGCCGTAGTGGCGGGCGGCGACGGCGACCGCCTGTATCTCCTCGTGGGCGTGCAGCCGGGCCTTGCCGGTCTCCAGCTGGATGAGGTCCAGCACCTCGGCCTGGCGCTGGAGCACCAGATCGTGGAAGCGGAGCAGGACCGCGGCGCGCTTGCGCACCGGGGTGGCCGCCCACTGGCGCTGTGCCACGCGGGCCCGCTCGAAGGCGTCGGCGACGTCCTCGGGGGTGGATTCGGGCAGCTCGGCGAGGACCTCGCCGGTGAACGGCGTGTGGTTCGCCGTACTGCCGCTGCCGACCACGCCACGGGTGAGGCGGGCGACCAGGTCCTTGGTGACCACGTCGGCGGCCGTGCGGCTGCCCGCGGCAGCGGAGGCGACCGGGTTGCCGTCGGCGGGGGCGGTCTGTGCGGTGTCCAGCGAGTCCGTCATGGCGCAGAGCGTATGCCTCGGGACACGCTTTGTGTACCCGGGAGTAATGAGTTTTCACCGGCTGCCCACAATTACGCCAGTGATCACTGGCCAGAACGCCGCTGTACAGGGGTTTCGTCCAGCGGCGACCGGCGGACGGTCAGCCGGTCCGGGGCGGGCGGAGCGCCCGGAAGGTGGCGAGCGCGGTGTCGAAGTGTCGTTTCGCCACGGTCCGGTCGCCGTCCGGCGCGGAGATCCACACGTCGTACATCCGGCCCCCCTCGTCCCAGCTGAGGTCGTAGGTGCGGCGCGGGCCGCCGTCCTCGGGACCGCCGTCCCAGGTGAACTGCCACAGGGCTGCGCGATGGCCGTTGTGGGTGGTGGCGGTGACCTTGCCGTCCCGGTAGCCCCGGTAATTCTGCGGGCCGTTGATGTGCGCGTCACGCATCGTGCCCAGCGGTCCGCCCTGCTGCGGCGGCTGCACATGAATGCCCAGCCGGAACCGGCGGCCGGCGGAGTAGTAGTACACCCGCGGCTTCTCGTAGGAGCGCGAGAAGCCGTCCGGTACGGCGAGGGCGAAGCCCTGCGGGTCGCGGACGGTGGCGTACCCGGCCGGGGCGGTGGGCGCGGATGTGGCCGTGGGCGTGGGCGTGGCGGTACCGCCCTGACCTGGGCTTTTGGTCGCCGTCGGGGTCGGTTGCGGGGAGCGCGTGGCGGGCGTCCTGCCGTCGTCCGCGCCCCGCCCGTTCAGTACCAGCGCGGCGATCCCGGCGCCCGCGGCGGCCAGCGCCAGGGCGGCCGTCACGGCGAGCAGGACGTTGCGCACGTTGCGGGTGCGTCCGGTGTGCGGGCGCGCGGCGGCCGCCAGCGCCCGGCCGTCGAACGCGTCCCGGAGCGGCGCGGGCTGCCGGGCGGGGGTGAGTAAGGGCGGCCGCTCCTCGGCGGTGGGCGCGCCGCCCGGCTCCGGCATCCGGCCGGTCTGGAGATAGCCGCGCAGCAGCCGCTCGGTGGCCGCGACGGTCAGCCGGCGCTCCGTGTCCCGCCGCAGCAGCCCGGCGACGACCGTGTACAGCGGTCCGGCCGCCTCGGGGATGCGGATGTCGTCGGAGACGACGGCGTGCAGCACACCGCCGATGGAGTCGCGGTGGAAGGGCGTCTCGCCGCCGCTCAGCACCGCGCACAGCAGCACCCCGAGGGACCACAGGTCGCCCTCGGGCCCGGTGCTGCGGCCCGCCATCCGCTCGGGCGCGGTGTACTCGGGCGAGCCGACGAACGCGCCGCTCTCGGTCAGCGTCGTGGCACCCGGCACCTGCGCGATGCCGAAATCGGTGAGGACCACCCGGCCCGTACCCGCCTCCAGCAGGACGTTGGCGGGCTTGATGTCGCGGTGCAGGACGCCTCTGGCGTGCGCCACGCGCAGCGCGCCGAGCAGCGCGACGCCGATCCGGGCCGCCTCGCGCGGGGCCAGCGGTCCCCCGCTCCCCAGCCGGTCGGCCAGCGAGCCGCCGTCCACCAGCTCCATGACCAGCCACGGCCGCTCGTCCTGCATGACCACGTCGTGCACGACGATCACGTTCGGATGCTTGATCTGCGCGACCGTACGGGCCTCGCGCAGCATCCGCTCGCGCTGCACGGCGGTGTCCGCGTCGTCCCGGTCGTCGTCGAGGTTCAGCTCCTTCACCGCGACCTGCCGGCCCAGCAGTTCGTCGGTGGCCCTCCAGACCGTGCCCATGCCGCCGCGGCCCAGCCTCCCGTCCAGCCGGTACCGGCCGGCGATCAAGCGGCCGTGTCCCCCGAAGCTCCCCATGGAGGCCATCTTGCCCCACGGTCACCGAAGCGGAAGGAGCGGGCGGGCGCCCCCGCCCCAGGGGCCGCTGGGCCCCGCCCCCTGTCGCCGCACGGGGCCGAAGTGATCAACTGTTCGCATGGAGGCAGTTGTTACCAGCGTGGTGGCCGTGGTCGGCACGCTCCTCGGAGCCGGCATCACCCACTTCTTCCAGCGCCAGGAAACCGAGCGCAGCCACGCCCTCGCGCGCGACGAGAAGCTGCGGCAGGAACGCATCGACGCCTACTGCGCGTTCGCGGGCACGCTGCTGGACTACCGCCGCGTGCTGGTCCACCGGTGGTTCGTCCTGCACGACGAGGACCGCTGCGACGAGGACAGCCCCGAACTGCGCGAGGAGCAGTACAAGACGCGGTACGCCGCGCACGAGGCGATGTTCCGCGCGCAGTTGGTCAGCGACGACGCCGAAGTGGTGGAGCTGACCGAACGGCTGCTGGCGGACGTGACGCAATTGCACTGGGTGGACGACCGGGACGAGCTCACCGAACTCCGCGCCCGCACCCGCCAGGAGATCCGCGACTTCGTCACGGCGGTGGCGCGACGGGTGCGCTGAAGGGTGCCCGGCGGGCCCGCGGTGGCCCCGGGGCACGCGACACACAGGGGTGGAACCTCCCTGCGTACGCACGCCGTCCTTGAACAATGACAGTGGACGGCGGGCATACCGCAGGACGGGTACCCGCACTGCGAGAACGCGGCGCGGAATCGGTGGCGCGCGGCGGATCGGGGGTCGGTCATGGTGATGCAGGACGGCGGGCTGCTCGATGTGCGGCCGGGCGCCGACCCCGGCCGGGCGGCGCCCGAACACAGCGGGGCCTACCTCGCGACCGGACTGGCCCTCGGGCTGTACGCGGGCGCCCTCGTCGCCTGGGTGGTGACCGGTGTCGCCGAAGTCCGGGTGGGCCCACTGGACTTCGTCGAGGGGCTCTTCAACCCGCTGGCCGGTCCGGTGGGCGCGCTGGGGCCGCAGGAATGGGCGCTCGCGGTGGCGCTGGCGGCGGTGGCCGGCGCGGCGCTGGCACAGCGCACCCTCGCCCGCCCGGCCGCCCTGCTGCTCGCCTGTCTGGTGCTGGCCCGCTCGCTGCGCGAGGGCATCGGACTGCTGCACCCCGGCTACCGCTCCGCGTACAGCTTCGAGGCGATGGGCGGCTGGACGCTGGCCACACACGTGCTCGGCCTGCTGACCGGGCTGGTCGTGCTCTCGGCCCTCCTCCCGGCGCGCACGGAGCCGGGACCGGCCGCCGGGGCCTGGTGGCGCGGGCGGCTCTCCCGGATCTGCGCGGTGCTGTTCCTGCTGGCCGGGCTGGTCCAGGCGGCCTGGACGGTGCGGTTGCTGACCGACGGCACGGAGGGGGCCGGGGCCTGGCTGGCGGGCGCCGTGGACGCGGCCGTGCTCCCCTCGGCGGACGCGCCGGACGCCGGGCCCGGCTTCGCCGCGCTCGCCGCGATCACCGGCTGGCTGGTGATCGGCGCGCTGGCGCTGAGCGGGCGGCGGGACATGCGCGGCGCGCTGCTGGTCTTCGCCGCGGTGCAGCTCTACCTCACGGTGCGGACGGTGGTGGGCTACGCGGTCACCGACGCCTTCAGCGCCGGGACGCACAGCGTCGAGGGGACGCTGGACCTGGCCACCACCGCGTACCTGCTGGCCGCGATGACCTCCGTACTGGTACTCACCACGGGGCGGGCGTTCAGCCCGTCCCAGGGCACCACCCACTCCTGGGCACGGACCCGACCGGAATGACGGACGCGGCCCCGGTAGGACACATTCCGTACGGAAACACCACAGGCGGCCGTCGCGTGTGGGGGTCGCGGCGGCCGCCGGTGTGAGCTGCACCGCGTGGACGGCTTGTGGCCTCTTCAGTGGTGCAGCATGAGAGCACTCTGCCCGCGGGTGCCGTCCCGCGGCATCCTCCGCAAGTCGCGTGCGGACCCCCGCCCTCCGGCGGGGGTGGCACCCCGCCGAAGCGGAATCGGTACGGCACGACAGGAAGGGGCGACCGGTGATCCGTGTCGCTGTGGTGGACGACGAGCGGCTGGTGCGGTCCGGGCTGCGGATGATCCTGGGGACGGCGCCCGACGTCGAGATGGTCGCGGACTGCAGCGGCGCGACGGCCGTGGAGACGGTCCGGCGCAGCGCGGCGGAAGTCGTGCTGCTCGACATCCGGATGCCGGACGTCGACGGTCTGACCGTACTCCGCGGCCTGCGCGCCGCCCCCGAGCCCCCCGCCATCGCCATGCTGACCACCTTCGACGCACAGGAGTACCTGACCGCCGCGCTGCGCGAGGGCGCGTCCGGCTTCCTGCTGAAGGACTCCGAGCCCGAGCAGCTCATCCGCGCGGTGCGCACCCTCGCCGCGGGCGGCAGCGTGCTGGACCCGGGCGTCACCCGCGCCGTCATCGGCGGCTACCTGAACGCCGAGACCCAGGCGGCGGCCGCCGAGGCCGTACGCGCCCTCACCCCACGGGAGTCGGAGGTACTGGCGCTGCTCGGCGAGGGCCTGGGCAACGCGCAGATAGCCGCCCGGATGGGCCTCGCGCCCAGTACGGTCAAGGACCACGTGAGCGCCCTGCTGGGCAAGCTCGGCGGCATCAACCGGGTACAGGCGGCAATCGTCGCGGACCGCGCGGGGCTGGTCACGGGAGGCCCCAGATGACCCGGGCCCCGGCCGCTGCGCCTGCGGAGACGACCGCGGCGGCCGTTGCACCGACCGGCACCCGCGCGGCCCGGCTGCGGCACCGCGCCGTCCTCCTCGTCCCCACCCTGCTCGGCATCGCCGACTCCTTCCTCGTCAACGACATCGACCAGCCGCTGGAACTGAGCGTCTCGCTGCTCGCCGCGTTCGCCCTGCTGCTGCGCCGCCGGCTGCCGCTCACGGTCTTTCTGGCGACGATGCCGGGCCTGTACATCGGCTACATCTGGTTCGCGCCGATGATCGCCCTGTACACGGTCGCCGCACTGCGGCCGGGCCGCGCACGCCTCGGCTGCTGCGCGTTCCTGCTGATCGCCGCGCACTTCTTCCCGTACCCGATCTCCGACCTGGAGATCACCGCGTACCGCGAGAACACCCTGGTACTGATCGACGCGTCGGTCACCTCGGCCGGGCCGATCGCGCTGGGCCTGCTGGTGCGCACCCGGCGCGAGCTGGCGGCGCGGGTCGCGGAGCTCACCCGCAGCCTGGAGCGCGAGGACCGGCTGATCGCGGACCGGGTACTGGCCACGGAGCGGGCCCGGCTGGCCCGCGAGATGCACGACGTGGTCGCCCACCAGGTCAGCCTGATCAGCCTGCAGGCCGGGGCGCTGCAGGTGGCCTCGGAGGACGCCGCGGCGCGGGACGGGGCACGGACGATCCGGCAGCTGTCGGTACGGACGCTGGAGGAGCTACGGCACATGGTCGGCATCCTGCGCGCCGCGGGCGGCGGCCCGCGCGAGACGCCGGACGACGCGGCGCAGCCGGACCTCGCGCCCCAGCCGGACCTGGCCGAACTCCCGCGGCTGATCGAGATGTCGGCGCTGGACGTGACGTACGAGAACGGCGTCGAGGAGGACGCGCCCACGGACCGGACCGTGGAGCGGGCGGCGTTCCGCACGGTGCAGGAGGCGCTGACCAACGTCCGCAAGCACGCGCCGGGGGCGCAGGTGCGGGTCCGGGTCGCCCAGCCGCGCGCCGCGGACGCGGGACTCCTGGTGGAGGTACGGAACGGCCCACCGGATGACGGCGCCGACGCCCCCCGGCTGCCCGGCGGCGGACACGGCCTGGTGGGCCTGCGGGAGCGCGCCCAGAGCCTGGGCGGAACACTGGAGGCCCGGCCTACGCGGGACGGCGGATTCGTGGTGCGAGCGGAGTTCCCGCAGCGGGCGGGGTGAGG
>NZ_NHSG01000348.1:0-4254 GCF_020024005.1 Streptomyces purpurogeneiscleroticus | reverse complement strand
CCCCGTCCCCGTTCTCGCCCCCGTCATGTCGCGGCCGCCGCGCAGGACTCGGGCAGCTCGCGGTCGAAGCAGCGCTGGAAGTACTCGGCGACCAGCGGGCGTTCGGCCTCGTCGCACTTGTTGAGGAACGACAGCCGGAAGGCGGGCGCGGGATCGCCGAATATCTCGGTGTTCTCCGCCCAGGTGATGACCGTACGGGGGGACATCAGGGTGGAGAGGTCGCCGGCGCGGAAGCCGTGGCGGGTCAGCTCGGCGACCGCGACCATGGCCGCCACGGTCGCGCGCCCCTGGTCGCTCTCGTACGAAGGGACGCGGGACCGGACGATCGCCGCTTCCTCCTCCGCCGGGAGGTAGTCGAGCGACGCGACGATGTTCCAGCGGTCGATCTGGGCGTGGTTGAGGCGCTGGGCGCCGTGGTAGAGCCCGTTGAGATTGCCGAGGCCGACCGTGTTGGCGGTGGCGAAGAGGCGGAAGGCGGGGTGCGGGCGCAGGACGCGGTTCTGGTCCATGAGCGTGAGCCGGCCGTCGCGTTCGAGCATCCGCTGGATGACAAACATGACGTCGGGGCGCCCGGCGTCGTACTCGTCCAGGATCAGCGCGACGGGCCGCTGCAACGCCCAGGGCAGCACGCCTTCCTGGAACTCCGTCACCTGCTGTCCGTCCCGCAGGACCACCGCGTCCTTGCCGATCAGGTCGAGGCGGCTGAGGTGACCGTCCAGATTCACGCGGACACAGGGCCAGTTGAGGCGCGCCGCGACCTGTTCGATGTGGGTGGACTTGCCGGTGCCGTGCAGGCCCTGGACCAGGACCCGGCGGTTGCGGGCGAAGCCGGCCAGCAGCGCGAGGGTGACGTCGGCGTTGAAGCGGTACGCGTCGTCCACCTCGGGCACCTGCTCGGAGGGCTCGCGGAACGCGGGGACGGTGAGGTGCGAGTCGATGCCGAAGACGTCCTTGACGGCGACTTCGGCGTCCGGGCCGTACGGCGGTATGTCCGTGTCCATGTCCATGTCCGTCGTCATGTCGGGGAACTCCTCCAAGTAGGGCTGAGAGGTCGTGTCACGAAGCGGCCGCGTCCTCCGGCGTGCCCTCCTCCTCGATGCGGCCGATGGCCTCAGCCGCACGCTGCAGCGCGGGCAGCAGCGACAGCGCCTTGTCGGCGGTCAGCCGCATGACCGGCGCCTGAACGGCGACGCACATGTTGGAGCGCCCGCCGCCCACGGCCGGTACCAGCACCGCGACGCACACCAGGCCCGGCAGGAACTCCTCGTCGTCCAGCGCGAAGCCGTCCCGCCGGATGCGCTTGAACTCCTCTTCGAGGGCGTCGAGGTCGGTGATGGTCTTCGGGGTGTACTGCTTGAGCGGGGCGTGTGCGAGGAGCTTGCGGCGCTGGGCCGGGCTCATCTGGGACATGATCATCTTGCCGCTGGCCGAGCAGTGCGTGGGGACGCGCGAGCCGGGCCGCAGGTAGAAGCGGAGTGGCTCGGGTGTCTCCACGCGGTCCAGATACACCACCTCGTTGCCGGAGAGCGTGGTGATGTTGCAGCTCTCGCCCAGCTCCTCGACCAGACGGCGCAGGACGGTGTGGCGCGCGCCGTGGTGAGTGGCGTTGAGGAGGAGGTTCTCGGCGAGCCGGCGCAGCCGGTGGCCGGTGCCGTAGTGCCGCCCGTCGCCCTGCCGGATCAGTAGCCCGGCGCTCTCCAGCTGCTGAAGCATCCGGTGCAGCGTCGGCTTGGGCAGCCCGGTCTCCTCGACCAGGCCCTGCAGCGAGACCAACTGATCCTTGGCGGCGATCAGTTCGAGCAGGGAGAAGAGGCGCATGGTCGGCGTGTCGCCGTTCACCGCGCCGGGGTCGGGCTCGCGTGGCGGGACCACGGTACCTCCAGGGCTGTACGTGTACCAGTCTCAATCCGGGTCGGATTCCAGAAACAAGCTACCACTGTCTCGTTTTCCTGAACGATCCGTTGACGGCGGCGATCGGCACCCCTATGGTCCAGCCAGATCCTGATTTCAGGAACACCCCGTACCGATTTCAGAAACGAAGCCGGTGAGCTCGGCGTCTCGGAGGAGTGGAACCATGGGCGAGAAGAAGACGGCGGACGGCCGCCCGGTCGTGAGCGGGCAGCAGAAGATGACGCCCTCGGAGGCTTTCGTCGAGACCCTCGTGGCCAACGGGGTGACCGACATCTTCGGCATCATGGGCTCGGCGTTCATGGACGCCATGGACATCTTCGCGCCGGCCGGCATCCGCCTGGTCCCGGTGGTCCACGAGCAGGGCGCGGCCCACATGGCCGACGGATACGCCCGGGTCAGCGGCCGGCACGGCGTCGTCATCGGCCAGAACGGCCCCGGCATCAGCAACTGCGTCACCGCGATCGCCGCCGCGTACTGGGCGCACAGCCCGGTCGTGATGATCACCCCCGAGGCGGGGACCATGGGCACGGGCCTGGGCGGCTTCCAGGAGGCCAACCAGCTCCCGATGTTCCAGGAGTTCACCAAGTACCAGGCGCATGTGAACAACCCCAAGCGGATGGCCGAGTACACCGCGCGCGCCTTCGACCGGGCCCTCTCCGAGATCGGCCCGACCCAGCTGAACATCCCGCGCGACCACTTCTACGGCGAGATCGAGACCGAGATACCCGACCCGCAGCGGCTGGACCGCGGCCCCGGCGGCGAGAAGAGCCTGACCGAGGCCGCCGAGCTGCTCGCCACCGCGGAATTCCCGGTCATCATCTCCGGCGGCGGCGTCGTGATGGCCGACGGCGTCGAGCAGTGCAAGGCGCTCGCCGAACGCCTCGGCGCGCCGGTCGTCAACAGCTACCAGCACAACGACAGCTTCCCCGCGAGCCACCCGCAGTGGTGCGGCCCGCTCGGTTACCAGGGTTCCAAGGCCGCGATGAAGCTCATCTCGCAGGCCGACGTGGTGATCGCGCTCGGCACGCGGCTCGGCCCGTTCGGCACGCTGCCGCAGCACGGCATGGACTACTGGCCCAAGAACGCGAAGATCATCCAGATCGACGCGGACCACAAGATGCTCGGCCTGGTCAAGAAGATCACCGTCGGCATCTGCGGCGATGCGAAGGCCGCTGCCGCGGCGCTGACCGACCGGCTGGCCGACCGCACCCTCGCCTGCGACGCCACCCGGGAGGAGCGTGCCGCGCGCACCAAGGCGGAAAAGGACGCGTGGGAGCAGGAGCTCTCCGAGTGGACCCACGAGAAGGACCCCTACTCCCTCGACATGATCGCCGAGCAGGAGCAGGAGGACGGCAACTGGCTGCACCCGCGCCAGGTCCTGCGCGAGCTGGAGAAGGCCATGCCGCCGCGGGTGATGGTCTCCACCGACATCGGCAACATCAACTCCGTTGCGCACAGCTACCTGCGCTTCGAGGAGCCGCGCTCCTTCTTCGCGCCGATGTCCTTCGGCAACTGCGGGTACGCGCTGCCGACCATCATCGGCGCCAAGGCCGCGGCGATGGACCGCCCGGCGATCGCGTACGCGGGTGACGGCGCCTGGGGCATGAGCATGGTCGAGATCATGACCGCCGTACGCCATGACATCCCGGTCACGGCCGTGGTCTTCCACAACCGCCAGTGGGGCGCCGAGAAGAAGAACCAGGTCGACTTCTACAACCGCCGGTTCGTGGCGGGCGAGCTGGAGAGCGAGTCCTTCGCGGGCATCGCGCAGGCGATGGGGGCCGAGGGCATCGTGGTCGAGAAGCTGGAGGACGTCGGCCCGGCCCTGCAGCGGGCGGTGGATGCGCAGATGAACGAGGGGAAGACCACCGTCATCGAGATCATGTGCACGCGTGAGCTGGGGGACCCGTTCCGCCGCGACGCACTGCAGAAGCCGGTGCGGTACCTGGAGAAGTACCAGGACTACGTCTGATCGGTTGCCCGACCGGTCGTCCGACCGGCCCCTGCTCGTAGGGGGCCCCTGCTCGTACCGGCCGCATCCGGTACGGCCCGGCCGGGTGGACGCCGTGCGGACGGCGTCCACCCCTGGCCGCGGCTCCCGCCGCCGGCTGCCCTGCCCGGGCGGCGGCAGCCGCGTCCCGCTCCGGCGCCGCGCGTGACCCTCAACGCGCGCGGCGTCGGGCTTGCCGCCCGGGGTTTTCCGGGCTCGCCTTCCGGGGTGCGCCCGGGGTTCGCCGGGCTCGCCCTCCGGGGTGCCCCGTTCCCGCCGTCGGCGGATGCGCCACCGCCGTGGCCGGTCGCGCAGTTCCCCGCGCCCCTGAGAGCGCGCGGCTGTCGGGCCAC
>NZ_NHSG01000347.1:0-47323 GCF_020024005.1 Streptomyces purpurogeneiscleroticus | reverse complement strand
ACCCCACCGTCCTCCCCCAGCCCATGCACCAACACCACGGCAGGCCCGTCCCCGGCGACCCGGTAGCGCACGTCGATGCCGTTGACCCGAACGCTCTCCTCGACCAGCACGTCTCTCCCCCTTATCGGCCTTCCCGCCTGCTCATCCCCTCATTTTTACCTCGGCCATCATTGGCCAAGTCTTCAGAAATGCCGAGACTTCACCCACCCGAACCGACACAACCCTCGCTGTACACCGCCGCCGTTCCCGCGCAGGTACGCCTGCGGAGTGAGAGGGTGCGGACATGACAAAGCCATTCACTGTCCGGATCACCGTTCGCGTCTACGAGACCGATGCACAGGGGCATTTGAACGCCAACGTGTACCTGCAACACGCGGAGCACGCGCGGTGGGAGCTGCTGCGGGCGGCGGGCATCCAGCAGAGCGATCTGCTGGCGAAGGGGGTCAGTCCGGTCAGCCTGGAGAGCACGATCAAGTACCACCGTGAAGTGGTCGCCGGTGACGATGTCGACGTCAGCTGTGCCTTTGTCTTCGGGGAGGGCAAGTCGTTCCGCGTGGAGCAGGCCATGACCCGTCCCGACGGCACTCTCGTGGCGGAGGTGTTCAACGTCGGGGGGATACTCGACCTCAACGAACGCAAACTCGTGCCCAATCCCCGGGAGTACTTCCGCGGGGTCGCGGCCGATCCGGACGTGGCCGGGCTCTGACTGGCTCCCCCGGCTCACTCGCTCACCCGCTCACCCGCTCACCCGCTCACCCGCTCACCCGCTCACCCGTTCACCCGCTCGAAGATTGCGGCCAGGCCCTGGCCGCCGCCGATGCACATCGTCTCCAGGGCGTAGCGGGCGTCGCGGCGGTGTATTTCGCGGGCCATGGTGGTGAGGATGCGGGTGCCGGTTGCGCCTACCGGGTGGCCCAGGGAGATGCCGGAGCCGTGGACGTTCAGCCGGTCGAAGTCGCCCCTGCCGAAGTCCCATTCGCGGGTGCAGGCGAGCACCTGGGCGGCGAACGCCTCGTTGAGTTCGATCAGGTCCAGGTCGGAGATCTTCAGGTTCGCTTTGTCCAGCGCGACGGCGGTGGCGGGGACCGGGCCGATGCCCATGACCTTCGGGGCCACCCCGGCCACGCCCCATGACACCAGGCGTACCAACGGGCGCAGGCCGAGTGCGGCGGCGCGGTCCGGGTGGGTGACCACGCACATCGCCGCGGCGTCGTTCTGGCCGCTGGCGTTGCCCGCGGTCACGGTGGCCTCAGGGTCCTGCTTGCCCAGTATCGGGCGCAGGGCCCCGAGGGTCTCCATCGAGGCGTCGGCGCGGGGGTGCTCGTCGGTGTCGACGACGCTCTCGCCCTTCTTCGTGCGTACCGTGACCGGGATGATCTCCTCGGCGAAGACGCCGGAGGTCTGCGCGGCCACGGCCCGCTGGTGTGAGGTCACCGCCAGCAGGTCCTGTTCCTCGCGGTCGATGCCGTACTCGCGGCGCAGGTTCTCCGCGGTTTCCAGCATGCCGCCCGGTACCGGGTGGTTGCGGCCGCCCGCGGTGGCGCGGCCCCGGGCCAGGCCATCGTGCAGTGTCACGCCCTGGCCCTTGACCCCCCACCGCATGTCGGTGGTGTAGAAGGCGACGTTGCTCATGCTCTCCGCGCCACCGGCGACGATCAGCTCGCTGACGCCGGACTGGACCTGCATGGCTGCCTGGAGTACTGATTGCAGGCCGGAGCCGCAGCGCCGGTCGACCTGCATACCGGGCACGGTGACCGGCAGGCCCGCGTCCAGGGCGACGACCCGGCCGATGGCGGGCGCCTCGCTGGTCGGGTAGCAGTTGCCGAGGATGACGTCGTCGATCGCGGCCGGGTCGAGGCCGGTGCGGGTCAGCAGACCCCGGAGCGCGACCGTTCCCAACTCGGCTGCGCTCAGGGTCTTCAGGGATCCGCCGAAGCGGCCGATGGGGGTACGGACGGGCTCGCAAATCACGGCTTCACGCATGGTTTTCGCTGCCTCCATGGCGGTCGGGATGATGGGGCCGGGGTCGGAGTTACATGAACCGTCCGCCGGTGACTTCCAGCACCGTGCCGGTCATGTAGGAGGACAGGTCCGAGGCGAGGAACAGTGCGACGGAGGCGACCTCGGCGGGCTCGCCGGCGCGTTGCATCGGGATCTCGGTCATCTTCTGGTCCCACGCCTTCTGCGGCATGGCCTCGGTCATGGCCGAACGGATCAGACCCGGCTGGATGGCGTTGACCCGTACGCCGTGGTGCGCCAGCTCCTTGGCCGCGGCCTTCGACAGGCCCACGATGCCGGCCTTGGCGGCGGAGTAGTTGGTCTGGCCGACCATGCCGACCTTGCCGGACAGCGAGGAGATGTTCACGATCGCACCGCTCCGCTGCTCGCGCATGACGGCTGCCGCCTTGCGCGTGCCGTTCCAGGTGCCCTTGATGTGTACGTCGATGACCTGGTCGAACTGCTCCTCGGTCATCTTCCGCATCGTGGCGTCGCGGGTGATCCCGGCGTTGTTGACCATGACGTCCAGCGAACCGAAGGCGTCCAGTGCGGTCTGGATGAGTGTGTCCACCTCGGCGGCGTCGGTGATGTCGCACCGCACCGCGCGGGCCACCGCGGGACCGCCGAGTCCCTTGGCCGCCGCCTCGGCGGCCGCCAGGTTCAGGTCGCCGAGGACGACCTTCGCGCCCTCCGCGACGAACCGCTCGGCGATCGCGAGACCGATGCCCCGGGCACCGCCGGTGATGATCGCGGTCTTGTCAGCGAGTAGCGGCATGGCAGTCAATCTCCTTCTTGGGTGCGGGCGTTGGGGGGTGGATGACGCCGGCCTCGCGCAGCATCGCCACGTCGTGTGCAGACAGGCCGAGTTCGGTGTGTAGTACCTCGTCGGTGTGTTCGCCCACCTGCGGTGACACCTTGGGCGGCGACTGTTCGCCGGCCATCACCACGGGTGATCCGGGCGCCCAGTGCGTCCCGATCCCGGGCTGCTGTACCTGCGCCATCAGTGGGTTCTCGCGCAGCAGGCGCGCGCCGTCGGCGGCGAGGTCCGAGAAGCTCCGGTACTTCGACCAGAGCACGCGGGTGGTACGCAGTACCGCTTCCGCCTCGGCGAACGTGTGGGTCTCGAACCAGCCCGCGAGCAGCTCGCCGAGGACCTTGCGGTGCCGGTAGCGCTCCGACTCCTCCGCGAAGTCCGCCCCGAGCGCGGACGCCAGTGCGGACACCACTTCGGTGAGCCCGGTGACCGCCAGAAGTTCGCGCCAGTGCCGGGGCGTGAGCGCGACGATCATCAGCCGCTCACCGTCGGCGGTGGTGAAGTCGCGGCCGAAGGTGCCGTAGACGTAGTTGCCAGTGCGTTCCCGCGGCGTGCTGCTCAGCTGCGCCTCGGCGAGGTAGCCGAGGTTTCCGGCGGTCGCCAGCGCGACGTCCTCCAGGGCGACCCGTACCTGCTGGCCCTCGCCCGTCAGCAGGCGGTGCCGTTCCGCGGCCAGCAGGCCGGTCGCGAGGTACAGCCCGGCGGCGACGTCCCACGCGGGCAGCAGGTGGTTCACCGGCCGCGCCGCGTCCTCCGGGCCCGTCACCAGGGGGAATCCGGTGGCCGCCTGGACGGTGTAGTCCACCGCGGTGCCACCGTCCCGGCGGCCGGTCAGCAGTACGTGGATCAGGTCGGGCTGACGTGCCCGCAGCGCCTCGTACGTCAGGTCCGGATGCCGCTCGGAGTTGCTGATCACGATCCCGCCGCGGCGCCCGCCGCCGACGATCAGGTCGGCGACGAGCCGGCGCCCCCGCTCGGACCGCAGATCCACCGCGATGGCCCGCTTGCCCTTGTTCAACCCCGACCAGTACAGGCTCGTCCCGCTGTCGGCCAGTGGCAGCCGGGTGCGGTCGGCCGCGCCGCCGGCCGACTCGATCCGGATCACATCGGCGCCCAGCTGGGCCAGCGTCATCCCGCTCAGCGGGGTCGCCACATAGCTGGAGATCTCGATGATCCGCATGCCGCGCAGGGGCTGGGAGCGCCGCGCGTCCCGGTCCCGGAGCTCCTGCGGTACGGCGGGGTCGTGCCTCACTTCGCTCCCCGTATCAGGTTCCTGCCGATGATCAGCTTCTGGATCTCGCTGGTGCCCTCGTAGATGCGGAACAGCCGGGCATCGCGGTAGCAGCGCTCGACAACGGTGCCGCGCATATAGCCCATGCCGCCGTGGATCTGCACCGCGAGGTCGGCCGCCTTGGACACCATCTCGGAGCAGAACAGCTTGGCTGCCGAGGGCGCGATCCTGCGGTCCTCGCCGGAGTCGTACTTGCGTGCCGCGTCGAGGACCATCGCGCGGCCCGCCAGTACCCCGGTCTGGATCTCCGCGAGCATCGCCTGGACCAGCTGGAACTCGCCGATGGGCCTGCCTCCCTGCTTGGTGGCGGCGGCGTGGGCGACGGACTCCTCCAGGATCCGCTGGGCCATGCCGACAGACAACGCGGCGATATGCACGCGGCCGCGCACGAGCGACTTCATCGCGGTCCCGAACCCGGCACCCTCCTCGCCGCCGATCAGCGCCTCCTTGCCGACGCGCACGTCGTCGAAGAACACCTCGGCGGTCCAGGCGCCCGCCTGGCCCATTTTGGGGTCCTTGGGGCCGATGGTGACGCCTTGCCGGCCGGCTTCGACCAGGAAGACGGAGATGCCCTTCGTACCGCGGCTCTCCGGGTCCGTCCGGGCGAAGACCACGAGCAGGTCGGCCAGTGGGGCGTTGGTGATGAACCGCTTCGACCCGTTGATGACGTACAGGTCGCCTTCGCGGTGGGCCCGGGTGGTCAGGCCCGACGGGTCGGAGCCCGCCTCGGCCTCGGTGAGCGCGAAGGAGGCGACGGCGCCCTCGGCGAGCCGGGGCAGCCAGTGCTTCTGCTGCTCCTCGGTGCCCGCGTTGACCAGGACCTGGCCGGCGATGCCGTTGTTGGTACCGAACATCGAGCGGAAGGAGGGAGTCGTGTGACCGAACTCGAAGGCGAGCTGGGCGTCCTCGTACAGGTTGGCGCCGAGGCCGCCGTACTCCTCGGGCAGCGTGTACCCGAACAGGCCCATCTCGGCGGCCTTTTGACGGATGTCCTCCGGTATCGCGTCGGTCTCCTCGATCTCGTCCTCACGCGGAACGACATCCTCGCGCACGAAGCGGCGCACCGCGTCGAGCACGGCCTCGAAATCGGTGGATTCCATGGTGGTGTTCTCCGTTCCCGCGGTCATTCGGTCCCGCGTTCATTCGGTCTCGGTCGGGCTGGTCAGGACCGCCAGGGCGTCCACGGCGACGGCTCCGTGTCCTTCCGGGCCGAGCAGCAGTGGGTTCACATCGAGTTCGGCGAGGTCCCCGGAAAGGTCGGCGGCCAGCCAGGACAGGCGCGCGACGGTCTCCGCGGCCGCGTCGATGTCGCGCGGCGGCTTGCCGCGTACCTCGCCGAGCAGCCGGCTGCCGCGCAGCGACAGGAGCAGGCGTCGGGCGGTGTCGGTATCGATGGGAGCGACCGCGACTTGGCTGTCGGCGAGGGCCTCGACGAGTACTCCGCCCAGGCCGACCACGACGACCGGGCCGAACATGGGGTCGTTCTTGGTGCCGACGATCAGCTCCGTGCCGGCGGACGCCATCCGCTGGACCAGCAGCCGGGCATCGTCCACTCCCGCGTCGCGGGCGATGCGGAACAGGTCGTCGGCGGCCCCGCGAACGTCCGCGGCCTCGGCAAGCCCGAGGCGTACGCCACCGATGTCGCTCTTGTGCCCGATCCGATCGGACAACAGCTTCACCGCGACCGGGCCGCCGAGCTCTGCCGCCGCGGTCACCGCCGCGTCGGCCGATACCACCGGGCGGGAGGCGGCACACGGTATGCCGTACGCGGCGATCAGCCGGGTCGACTCCTCCTCGTCGAGCCGGCTCCGCCCCGCGGCCCGCGCCGCGGTCAGCAGTGACCGCACGGCGGCGTCATCGATACCGTCAGGGCGCTGCGGCCGCGGCAGCGCCGGGCGCAGGCTGAAGTCCGTGAGCAGCCCGAGGGCGGCGGCGGCGCTGCCCGGGCCGGTGTAACAGGGGATGCCGAGGTCGCGCAGCCGCTGCCGCGGCCGGCCGCTACCGCCGGTCCACACCACGACCACGGGGCGGTCCGTGGAACGGTTCGCCTCCTCGACCGCGTCAATGAGCTCCGCGGCACAGCTGTCCGCGCAGCCCAGCAGTACGGCGATCATGTCGGTGTCGGGATGCTCGACGGCCACCCGGAGCGCGCGGCGCAGGATGCCTGGCTCGGCGAGGAGGCTGCCGGTGAGGTCGACCGGGTTGCGTGGCGATCCGTACGCCGGGATGGCCGCGGCCATCTTGCGCTGCCACGTCTCGTCCCACGGACGCACCTCAAGGCCGTACTGGGCGGCCGCATCGGCCATCAAGGCACCCGCGCCGCCCGAGACCGACAGCGAGGTCAGCCTGCGCCCGCGGACCCGCCGACCACTCGCGAAAATCTGCGCGGCATCCAGCATCTCCTCCGGACCGTCGACCCGCAGAATGCCGTACTGCCGCGCCGCACCGTCAAAAACGGCGTCCTCCCCGGCCAGCGACGCGGTGTGCGACTGCGCCGCACGCGCACCCGCCGCCGACCGCCCGACCTTGACCGCAACGATCGGCTTGTCCCGCTCATGCGCCTCCCGGGCGGCCTCCAGCAGCCGGCGGCCGCCGGTGACGCCCTCCAGGTAGGCCAGCACCACCTGGGTCTGCTCGGTGCGCACCAGCCCGTCCAGCAACTCGGCCACCGACAGGTCGACTTCATTGCCGGTGTTGAGATAGTGCGAGATCCCGATGCCCAGATTCTGCGATTCGTTGAAGACGAAGCCGCCGAACGCGCCGCTCTGGCTGAGGAAGGCCACCGGTCCTTCGTGCAGCGGCACGTCCTCGTCCAGCGCCGAGGTGAACGTGGGCATCGCGCGGTCCCGTACACCGATCATGCCGAGGCAGTTCGGGCCGAGCACCCGCACCCCGCTCTCCTCGATCGCCGCCCGCAGGTCGCGCTGGAGCGCCGCGCCCTCGCCGCCGAGTTCGGCGAAGCCGGACGCGCCCACGATCGCGGCCGGGACGCCGCGCCGGCCGCAGGCCCGTACCGCGTCGGCCGTCCGTTCCGCAGACAGCATGATCATCGCGAGGTCGATGGCACCGTCGACGTCGTCGAGGCTGCGATGGGCGGGCAGGCCCTGGACGGTCTCGCGGGTGGGATTGATCGGCAGGATCCGCCCGGCGAACCCGAACCGCTTCAGGTACGCCACCGGGCGGCCCGACAGCTTGGCCGGGTTGTCCGACGCGCCGAGGATCGCGATGGACCGCGGATACAACAGCTTTTGCACGGCGTCGCCGCCGCCGTCGGCCGGAACGGCTGGATCGGTCGGAGCGGTGGGATCGGCTGGATCGGTCGGAACGGTGGGAACAGTCGCGTCGGTCGGGTCGATCGAATCGGTCGGCTTCGGGCTCGATTCGCTCGCAGGCACGGTCAACTCCTTGAGTCGGAGCGCGCCGCAGCCGGGTCCACCGGATCTACCGGATCCACCGGATCCACCGGATCCACCGGATCCACCGGTTCTTCCGCTGCGCGGCGCGCGGACAGTGTGAGGAAAGCCCGGGCGGCGAACAGTGACACCACGGTCACCAGCACCGCGAATCCGATCGGCAGCGCGATCGACCCGGAGGCGGTGAGCAGGGACTGCAGGATCACCGGTGCCAGGCCACCGAGAACCCCCGCCAGCCCGTAGGTCGCCGAAATGCCGGTGTAGCGGACGTTCGCCGGAAACGCCTGCGCGAACATCCCCGCCAGAAGGGCGTAATACATGACGTCCGGAATGGTCGCGAGTACCGCACCCAGCATCGCGAGGGTCCAATTTCCGGTACCGACGAGAAGGAACATCAAAGGCAGCGTCGGCAATTGGACTACGAGCAGCAGGGTGACGGCCTTCCGCACGTTCCACCGGGTGGCGAGCACCGCCCCGAAAGGCTGCACCAGGAATTGCACCACGCTGGCGATCAGGATGATCGTGAGGAAGTCGTTCTTCGCCAGGCCGACTTCCGAGGTGGCCCAGGACAGCGCGAAGGTGTCTCGCGCGTAGACCACCGTGAACACGGTGACGGCCGCGCCCACGCCGACCAGTACGGTCTTCGTGTTGCCGCGGAACAGGCTGACCAGCGGCACCTTCACCGTCTGCTGGGACGCCCGCATCGCGACGACCGCGGGCGACTCCTCCAGGCTCAGCCGGATCACCAGACCGACGATCACCAGCAGCGCCGATGCCAGGAACGGCAGCCGCCACGCCCAGCTCAGCAGCGCCTCGTCCGGCAGTTGGGCGACCGCGAGGAACGACAGCGTCGCCAGGATGCGCCCCGCGGGCGAGCCCTGCTGCGCGAAGGCGCCGAAAAGAAAGCTGCGTTCCTTCTTGGCATGCTCGGTGGCGATCAGTACCGCGCCGCCCCACTCGCCGCCGACCGCCAGCCCCTGCACCATTCGGAACACGATCAGCAGTACCGGTGCGGCCGCGCCGATCTGGGCGTAGGTCGGCAGCAGGCCGATGCCGACCGTGCTGACGCCCATCAGCATCAGGGTCGCGATGAGCGCCTTCTTGCGTCCGATCCGGTCGCCGAGGTGACCGAAGACGATGCCGCCGAGCGGGCGCGCCAGGAATCCGATCCAGAAGGTGGCGAAGGACAGCAGAATGCCGACGGAGGCCGGGACCCGGGAAAAGAACAACGGCGCGAATACTAGGGCCGAAGCGGTGCCGTACACGTAGAAGTCGTACCACTCGATCGTCGTGCCTACGAAAGAGGCCCAGCCTGCTTTGCGGGCCATTCTCTCTTCTCTGGGCAACTGTCCGGCTCGCATCACATTTCCTTCCGGAATGGCGACCCTGCTGATGGACCCTGCGTATGGACTTTGCGTATGGCCTTTGCGTATGGACCCTTCGTACGGCGGCGCGATGTTGCTGCTCGGGAAACTAGGGGCAACCAACTAGTTTCGTCCAACACCAAACCTGCGTACGATTGATTCGCCGCGGCAACACAATGGGCTCTGACCAGCGCAAAGCAGAGGTGGCCGGATGGAACTGAGACATCTGCAGGCGTTCGTCGCCGTCGCGGAGGAGCTCAACTTCCGCCGTGCGGCAGCCCGGTTGCAGATGACGCAGCCGCCGCTTTCGCAGCAGATCAAGCGGCTGGAACGCGAGGTGGGGGTGGACCTGCTGCGCCGTACGACCCGGCACGTCACCCTCACCGGCGCGGGCGCGGCCTTCCTGGCGGAGGCCCGGCGCGCCCTGCAAGCGGCTCAGGCGGCACCGGAGGCGGCCCGGCAGGCAGCCGCCGGGCAGACCGGAGTGGTCCGGCTGGGATTCAGCGGTCCCACCTCCCACGAGGTGCTGGTCCTCATGACCCGGAAGTTCCGCGAACACCGGCCCCACGTACGGCTGGAGATCCTCGGCCCGGTCTTCGGCGGCGAAATGGTCGGGCGGCTCGGCCGGGACGAGATCGACGCGGGGCTCATCCGGCTGCCGGTGGCGGGCTCGGGGCTCCAGGTACGGGAGCTCACGCGGCACCGCATCACCGTGGCGCTGCCCACCGAACACCCGTTGGCGACGCGCCGGGAAGTCGGCGTACTCGACCTGCGCGACGAGCCCGTGGTCAGCCACCCCACCAACCGCGGCGCCGGGATCGTCTCCCTCATCCACAAGGCGTTCCTGAAGCACGGCACCAGCCCGAACATCGTTCAGGAGGCCCCGGACACCCACACGATCCTGTCGCTGGTCGGCGCGGGCGTGGGCATCGGCTTCGTCCCCGCGTCCGCGGCCCACTTGAAGGTGCCGGGCGTCGTCCTGCTCCCGGTGACCGACATCCCACCGCTGCCACTGGCCCTCGCCTGGCGCAAGAACGACCCCAACCCGGCGCTGCACGCGCTCATCGACCTGCTGGACGGGATCTCGGCGGAATGCCGGCCGAAGCCGGACGAGAGCTGACGCAGCCGGCGCCCTTTCCCCGCATCGGCCTCGTCAGCCACCCGGCCGCCGGCGCAGGTGCACGCCCTTGCACACGCCCTCGATCCGCTGCAGGACAGCCAGCTTGTACACGCGCATGGCACATGTGGCGCAGCGGCCCTGTGGCACCTTCGTCAGCAGATGTTCGGTGCCCTGCGGGTCGACGACCTGTACCTCCAACAGGTGCTCCTCGTAGACGCCCCCGCACGGGCAACGGCCGTACCAGCCCGGTCGCGGCTCGGTGGTGCCTTCGGTACTCGCTTCCGTGCTCATGCCGGCTCCCGTTCGGCGAGCTGGATACGGCTCACGCACCAGATGTTGAAGTCCGGCGGCAGGTCCCCGTACCCCACGATTCCCGTCCGTGGCAGTACGCAGGCCAGCATCCGCCGCAGCACCGGGCGGATGTCGTCGTCGACCAGCAGCACCGGTCCGTGTACCGCCGGCGACAGCAGTGCGCGCTCGGCCCGTACTGCCTCGATCACCCGGTCCTCCGTCTCCTCGCGGTCGCCGCGGTCCGCACCGGAATACCGGCGCAACAACTGGTCGATTTCCGGGTCCAGAAGGCAGACCGGGAGGGCGTTCCGGCCTCCCGAGTGCCGGGCGGCGATCTGCGACCGCAGCCCGGTACGGACGAACGCCTCCAGCCACGCGGGGTCGCCGGGGCCTGTCGCCACACCCGTACGGGCCGCGGTGACCGGATCGTCCAGCAGCAGGAAGCGGTCGGAGTCGGGCCGTGGCGCCACATAGCCGGCGTCGATGATCCGCTCCAGCAGTGGCGACAGATCTCGCAGCGAGACGCCGTCGGCCGCCAACGACCGCAGCAGCGCCGCCAGTTCGCCGGCATCGACACGGGTCCGCGCCGCGCCCACAAGGGCGGGCAGCATGTCTTCCAGCACATCGAGCTGGGCCTGCACCTTGTTCCGGTGGACCAGCAGACCGGCCCGGCTGCGCAGCTCCTGCACCAGGCAGAGCGCGATGTGCTCCGCCGCCGTCCACGTGGCCCACCCGCTTTCCGACAACTGCCGGGAGGCCGCGGCCGGAGCCAGCGCTCCGGGGAATCCGGTGGCGGGATTCACCGCCGGGCGGGCCTCAACTCCCAAGTGGGCAATGCCTTCAGGGGTGTCGTTCACCAGGACCTCGTCCGTACCGAGGATCGCGTACGGCGCCGTCACCAGAGAGTTCAGCCGGAACGCGAAGCACCCGGCCGGGATGCCGTCCGGTGGTACCACCCGTATCGACGGGGTCAGCAGTCCATGTTCTTCGAACATCTCGACGGCCACCCGGCCCAGCAGGTCGGCATCGTCGCCCACATCCCCCGTTCCCAGCAGCGGAGCGATCTCCTCCGGGACCAGCACGTCCACGAAACGGGCGGACAGCTTGGACAGCAGCGACTCGACGACGGGCGTCGGGCCGGGCTGCCGGGATTCTCCCGGGGCTCCCCCGAGCGAGGGCAACTCGTCGATGTTGATGCCGTGGTCCAGCAGCACCGACAGGACGCCGGCCAAGCCGTCCGGCGAGGCGGCAGCGGCCAATGGGTACCGTGCACCGATGCGCGTGAGCTGCTGCGGACCGAGCAGGACGGCGGGCCGGAGCTTCACCGCCTCGGCGCACACCGCCGCCACCAGCGCGGCAGCGCGTTCCTCCGGCGCAGCACCGCCGTACCGCGGCCACCCGTCCGGCAGCGGCGGATACACGCTCTCGGGCTGCCGGCCGTCCGGCGCGGCGGCCAGCCGGGCGAGGAGCTCGGCCGGGTAACGGCAGCGCTCCTCGCGCACGTGCAGCCGGATCCAGTCCTCCGGAGCGGGATCGGACGCCGACTCCTCGGGTACCAGGCTGACCAGTACCTCCGTCCTCCCTGGTACGCCCAGATCCACGAGTACCTGATCCAGCCGAGCGGCGACCTCGCCGGAGCACCGCTTCCTGGCGGGTCCGGTACCCAGCAATGCGGCCAGCGGCCCGCGTACCGACACCCTGACGGGACAGACGACGGAGTCATTCGAGTCATTCATCGCGCGCCCCTTCGCCGGTGTCCAGCACACCCGCGCACCGGTCCTGACCAGGGCCGATGGCCCCCTCGGTGAACCGTTGCAGCCAGGGGCGCAGCTCCGGGTCCGAGGTGAGGAAGGCGATCCGGCCGTCACGGTCGAGGACGTCGCCGCCGTCGAGAGCGTCCTCGCCGTCAAGAGCGTCCTCGCCGTCGAGGGCGTCGCACAGTTCCGTGGCGAGCCGGTGCTCGTCCGCCGGGACGAGTGGCAGCGGCCCGGACGCCTCCAGCCACTCCGGCACCGGCACCCGGGCGATGGCGGCGTTCCCCGGCAGGGTGTTGCGCAACGCTGTCCGCACCTGGCGCACGGTCCGCGCCGGCGCCGTCTCCAGCTCCCGGCTGTCCGCCAGTACCTGCGCCACCTCGGGAGTCAGCGGCATGCCGTCCCTGGCGAGCGCCCGCAGGACCCGGGTGGCGCCCATCCGCCGGCCCCGGCGGTCCCGGGACGGACGTCCGGGCGCGACGTCGTCCAGCCACCACTCGGCCTCGTCGTACCCCAGCAGCCGCCAGGCGTGCTGCCGCACGACGGCGCACACCTGCCGCAGCAGCGAGACCGCGTCCTCGGCCGTGCCCCGCGCCACCTCGGCCTCCTGGACGCTGACCGTGAAACCGCCGGGCGCCAGGGACGCATCGTCCCGGAAACGGAAGCCGGGCACGGGAAAACCCGTCGCTTCCCGTATCCGCTCGCGGGCGGCGGGCACGTCCTCGGAGATGAATCTGCGGCCGCGCTCCCCCTCCGCCGGGTTGACCTGCGGCACCAGGTCGGACGCGACGGCGATGCGGACCGGGGCGCCCGTCGCGGGCGTCGCGACGAGTTCGCCGTACCGCCGTACGAGGTCCTCCAGCCACTCCAGCTTGGAGCGGCGCACCTTGTACTCCGGGTCGTCGGACAGCTCGCCGGCCCGGGTGATGGCGGCGACGGCCTCGTGCAGCGCGGCCGCCCGCCCGCCCGGCTGCATCCCCCGCTCCAGGGCGAGTGCCAGATTGGCGTGGATCACGTCGTCGTCGGGCAGCTGCTCCAGCGCCACACGGTAGTCGTCGATGGCTTCGGTGAACCGGGCCGCCTCGAAGAGCCGGTTCGCCTTCCGGTTCAGCAGCGAGCCCAGCTGCTCCCGGTACAAGGCGTCGTCCTTGTCCCGCGCGTACGCCTGCTCCAGTGCCGCGCGCGCCCGGTCCCAGTGGGGTCCGTCCCAGTACAGCCGCACCCGGCTGTGCTGGTACTGCGCCTCGTAGTCCGTCCCCTTGATGTCACGGACGCCGCGCAGCAGCCGTTCGGCGGCCGCTTCCCCCTCCGCTTCCAGGGTCTGCCCGGCGATGTCCTCCACCACTTGCACCAGATAGGCGCTGTCCGGGTACGACCGCAGGCCCTCCAGAGCGGTGGCACCCGCCCGCACGTGCCGGCCGGCGCCGCAATGGGCCATCGCGATGCCGCCGTAGAGGTACGGCTCCAGCCGCGGCGGATGATAGGCCAGGGCCTGCTCGTAGAACTCTATGGCGTGGTCCCAGTCCTGCCGGTCCTCACAGACCCTCGCGAGCAGGTAGACGACGGGCCAGTACTCCGGCTCCTGCCGCAGCACCCAGCGGCACTCCCGCTCGGCACGGTCCAGGTCCTGCTCCATGCGGTACACATCGGCGAGCTCCTCACGGGCGTTGTACCGCTCCGGGCGGAGCAGGATCGCCGCGCGCAGCTCCCGCCGGGCCCGCTCGAATTCACCGTTGGCCGCGTACACCCTGCCGAGCGCGACCAGGGTGTCGTACCGGAAGGCGGGCTCCGCCGTGTCGGCCTGTGCGGCGAGCGACTCGATCCGGCCCTTGCGGTGCTCGTACAGCGCGGGCTGGCCGTAGAGGGTGATCAGCGACCGGTAGTTCTCCGATTCGTACGGCACTTTCTCGACGGCGCGCAGGTAATGCTCCTCGGCGACCTCGAACTCCTCGCTCTCCTCCGCGAGTTGACCGAGCCGGTAGTGTCCGTTGCTGCGTTCCGGACACACGTCGACGGCGCGCTGGAACGCCCTCTTGGCGCCCCTGTTGTCCCCTTCCGCCTGCAGCCGTTCTCCCACGCCCTCCCAGGCCCGTGGCTCCTCGGGGCCCACCCGCACGGCGGTGTCGAAGCAGTATGCGGCCCGCTCCCGGTCCCCTTGCAGGTACAGCGCCAGCTCGCCGGCCATGGCCAGCAGCTCGACCTGGATACGGGTGGGGTACTGCGCCGCGTCGAGCAGGTGGTCCAGCAGCGGCCGGACCCGCACCCACCGCTGCTCGTAGGCGGCGTCGGTCCACCGCTCCAGCTCCGGCATCCGCAGCCGGTCCCGCACGGCATCGGGCAGCCCCGCGTCGAGCAGATGGCGGCTCACCGGCTCCCGGAAGCTCATCAGCGCCTCCGCGTAGCAGTGCAGCCACTCCTGCAGTGCGGCTTCCGGCCCCTGTTCCAGCGCGGTGTGCACACAGGAGGCCGCGGTCTCGCACAGCACTTTGACGACCCGGTGGCGTACCGCGTCGAGCACCGGCAGCAACGGCTGGCCGACCGACTCCGCGGCACAGGCGTCCAGTTGCTCCAGTATCCGGTACAACTCGGTACGGCCGGCGGGGGTGTCACGCAGCGGTTCCAGGGCCTTGACGGCCTGGTGCATGTCCGCGTCGCGGAGGGCGGCGTCGCGGAAGGCGTCGGCCCGGATGGTGCGCAGTGTGACGGTCATGACCGGATCCGGGTGTTCGGCCTCGGTGCTGTCCGCGCACGTCGCCGCGCAGATGCGGCGTCCTGTTCGTGTCCGTCGCTGACCGTGCGTTCCTCCCGGGAGGCGACCTTGTACCTGCACATGGTGCACTGTGAGCCGGGTGCGGTCATGACCAGCCCTGTGCAGCCGGGCTCGGGGCAGTCCATGAGCTGCGAGTTGCACGCACGGCACCGTTCCTGGCCCGGGATGATGAGGCCCTGGCAGCTGGTGTTCGGGCAGAACTTCTTGCCCTCGGGCCCCGGCTGCCGCGCCGCACCCTGGCCTTCGTTCCCGGCCTTCCGCCACATCTCGGCGTAGCGGCGGAAGGCCGATGCCTCGCGGACATAGATCACCGGAGTGCCGAAGCAGCGGTGGTCCCATGACTGCCGACCGAAACCGGGTGTTGTGCCGAGCTCGCACCGGGCCCGGCTCACGGCCTCGTCCAGGAGGTAGCCGGCCCGCAGCCAGGAGTAGAAGTGGACGGCGAACCGCTCGGCGTCGTCGATGCTGATGACGTACTGCATCGCCACCACGGCGGCGACCCGCTCGCGGTCGGCGAGGTCGCGGGCGATGCTGCTGAATCCGCGCAGCGAGTCCTCGGTGATGTCGGGGCTGTCGCCCTCGCAGGCGTGCAGGAAGATCAGCCGGCCGCGGGGAGACGCGCCGGAAGGTCCCGGCGGACCGTCCAGCCCGGAGCGCAGCAGGTTGCAGATGGACACACTGTCCGCCCAGTCCGCCTCGTCCACTTGCTCCGCGAGGTCGTCGCCCTTGGCGCGGCGGGCTTCGGCGAGGGCACGGGCGGTCCGCAGTTCCCGCTCATCCTTCTTGAGGGCGAGCGCGCTCACCCGGCCGTGTGCGCCTCCCCGGCCGTGCCCGATGAAATGAAGGATGTGAGTGGGCCGTTGGAGGATCTCGTTGCGTAGCTGGTCGCGTGTCGGGGACTCCAGGACGTCCACCGTGGTGTCGACGGAGCGTAGCTCCTCGACTGCCCTGATCAGGGTGTCCGCCCGGACCTGGGCCAGCCCCGGGGAGCTGGGGCGGGAGAGCACAACGAGAATCCGCAGCGGACCGTCGTCCGCCTCCGGCCACGCCACGTCCTCATTGCGTACGTATCTGCTCAGTACCAGTTCGGTCTGTTCACCGGCGAGGAAGAAGCCGTCGCCTTCCGGGCGGGGCATGAAGAGGAACTCCCAGGGGTAGCGGCCCAGTTCCTGTGCCTCGCGACGGATGTCCAGGCGCAGCCGGAAGACGCCTGTCATCAGCTCCGGGTTCTTCTTGTACAGCGCGTAGGCGTCCTCGAAGGCCCGGCGCAGCACCGGAGCGCCGCCCTGCGGGTCCTGGTCGTCCGTCCCGAAGGCGATGGCGTACAGGCACCGGCCGAGCAGCTTGAGTTCACTGCGCTTGCAGTGTTCGCAGCCGGCGACCAGCCGGTTCAGCGCCTTCACGGTGTCGTGCAGCAGCCAGCCTCCGCCGAGCCGGCCGCGTACGTGCTTGTTCGCGTCACGCCGGTAATAGACGTCGTCCTCGAACTCGCCGTAGGTGTCGTCGAGGATCGTGAGCGTGGAGGTGACCATGGCGCGCCGCCTGCCTACAGATCCAGCACCGCGAGGGCCCGGGAACGGGCCCGGTCCGGCGCGGTCCGGCTATCGGAGAGGGTTGCGAGACGGAGGGCCTGCTCACGCAGGTCCAGCATGACCCCGGTCCACCGCTCCTGCAGCAATTCGGCGTGCTCCCAGGTCAGGTCGGGGCTGGAGTACAGCAGACCGGTGAGCGTGGCCATGGCGGCCTTGGTCCCGAGCCACCGTTCGTCGGTGACCGCCTCCGTCGCCTGCTGCACGACGTCCTGCCACACCCGGAACAACGGGAGCCGGGTGACATCCACGTCCTCCGGTCGCACCCGCGCCACGCTGTAGAGGACGTAGTCCACATCGCGCAGCGGCACCAGCCGACCGTTCACGCGCTGAGTGAGCTCCCCGTCCTTGACGTGCAGACCGGCCGGGTCGACGCCGTCTCCGGGATCGATCAGCGCGTAGTGCGCGGGGCGCAGGCCCGGTTCGAACTCGTCCCGCCGGGCGAGCACCGGCTGGTCGCCGCCCACCAACGCGTTCACCCCGCCGACGACGACCTTGGCCAGCGCGGTGTACGGAGCGAGCCCGGCCGCCAGGTCGAGGGACCCGGCGGCGCCCTGCAGTACGTCGAGGAACGGCTGGGCGGTGTCACCGGTCTGCAGCCGGTACAGCACGACGGAGAGCGCGAGGCCACCGGGCGGCGTGGGCTGCGGCCCGGCGACACGGGTGTTGGCGACCACGAGCCCCTGCGGTGTCTCCACGCCGTGCCGCTGGATGAGCCCCGGACCGACCATGGCGGGCACGACGGCCTGAGCACCGTCGTGCACGAACTCGACGGCGACGAACACCACCGGCGTGAACTGACTGAACCACTTCCGTCCGTGGGCGAGGTGCAGATGATTGATCCGCACCTCGAAGTAGTCCCGTCCGGGGTCGAGCGGCCCGGGCTCGTGCGGCCGGTCCACCCGCGCGGGATCAATACGCGTCCACAACGGCGGCCGCGCCGGCGCACGCACCAGATCCCGCACAGCAACCCGCAGCGCACCAAGACTGTCCGCAACACTCATGCCGCACCACCCCCTCTCCTCCCCCTGGAAGGCGGCGCCTTGTACAAACTTTAGCCCCGCCACCCAGGAACAGGGAGAGCTCCGCCCGCTGCGGTCAAGACCCCGACAAGCCAAGGCCCATGCTTAAGGAAACCCAGGGCCCATGTCTCAGCCAGCGGCGTCACGAATCGACGCCAGGAGGCGGCATCACGCACCGGCGATGAGCAACTCGGAAGCCTTCTCCCCGATCATGATCGACGGGGCGTTGGTGTTGCCGGAGGGAACGGACGGCATGATCGACGCATCCGCCACACGGAGCCCCTGAACGCCGCGAACGCGCAACTCGGGATCCACCACCGCGAGATTGTCCCGCCCCATCCTGCACGTGCCGACCTGATGGTGATAGGTACCGACCGCGCGCCGTACGTACTCCCGCAGATCGTCCCGTGTGCGGGCCTCGGGCCCCGGAGCCACTTCCGCCTTGCGCCAGGCGTCGAAGGCGCGCTGGCCGCCGATCTCCCGGCACAGCTCCACAGCGTCGACCAGCGCTTCGAGGTCGTACCGCTCGGCGAGGACATTCGGGTCCAGCAGCGGCGCGGCCTCCGGGTCGGCCGAGGCGAGCCGCAGCGTGCCGCGGGACAGCGGCCTGACGATGCCGGGGGCGATGGTGTAGCCGTGCTCCGGCACGGGGTACGACTCGGCGGAGTAGACCAGGTGCAGGAACAGCGGCTGCAGGTCGGGGCCGGGGCGGCGCGGGTCGGTGGAGGTGAAGAGCTGGCTTTCGAGCAGGTTCGCCTTGCCGGGCGGCAGCGGACGGGACGCCTCGTACACGTTGCTGACGAGCAGATGGTCGTGCAGGTTCTCCCCGACGCCCGGCAGATCCACGGCGATGTCGACGCCGACCTCGCGCAGGTGCGCGGCCGGGCCGATACCGGACAGCAGCAGAGCCTGCGCCGAACCGATGACCCCGCCGCTGAGTACCACCTCGGCAGCGGCATGGGCGCGGTGCAGGCGTCCCTCCGCGGCGTACTCCACTCCGACCGCCCGGCCGTCTTCGAGCAGCACCCGGTGCACGCGGGCACCGGTGGTCACGGTCAGGGACGGGTTGTCCCGCACCGGAACGACGAAGCTCTGCCAGGCGCTCATCCGGCGCCCGTCACGAATGGTCGCGTGGTTGAAACCAACGCCCACCATGTCGTCACCATTGAAGTCGTCCGTCCGCTCATGCCCGAGGGCAACGGCGGCCTCCACGAACGCGGTTGCGGTCGGATGCGGTTCGGTGATCCTGCTGACGGGCAGCGGGCCCCCCTTGCCGTGCCACGCGCTCTCACCGTCGACATGGTCCTCCGACCGCTTGAACAGCGGCAGCACACTGTCCCAGTCCCAGCCGGTGCACCCCTCATAGGCCCACGCATCGTAGTCGCTGCGATGCCCGCGTATATAAATCATCCCGTTGAGCGAACTCGACCCGCCCAGCACCTTGCCTCGCGGCCAGAACAGCGACCGGTCGCCGGCATGCCTCTGAGGCACCGTCATGGCGGCCCAGTCCAACGGCGATTGCAGCAACAGCGGCCAACCCTGCGGGCTGTGCACCCGCTCATCATCGTCGACCGGTCCGGCCTCCAGAACGTGAACCGAGTGCCCCGCATCCAGCAAACGCCGGACAATCACGCTACCGGCCGACCCGGCCCCCACCACCACAAAATCGTGCTCAACACGCGACTCCAGCATGACGATCCCCTCCCACAACGTCGTTACCACTGCGGGAAACAGTAGAAGCGCTGGGCATCATGCGTCTCGCCGATGAGCGCATGGACAGTTTCAAGGCCCACACCATGGCTCGCTCGACGGCTTCCTCGAAGAGCCCGCCCGCGGCCACCGGGACATTCCCACTGCCGCCTCAGCGTGGCCCGCCTCCTGCGCGCCCGGCTGCGGTGGATGCAATGGCATGACGGAAAAGGCCGGCGGCGGCCAGGGTGAGACCGGTCAGCCAGGCGAGAGCGATCAGCAGGGGGCCGGTTTCGTCGAATCCCGGGGTGACCGCGGCGTCGATGACGACACGCGTGGCGCCGTAACCGGGCAGGGCGTGCGCCCAGCCGGGTGGGTCGGGGCGCAGCATGGGGCTCTGTCCGATGCCCAGGTCGATGAAGGGCACCAGGAAGGCGATGAGCACCCCGCCGACGCGGCCGAACAGCGGGCCGAGCAGGACACCGACGAGGCCGTAGGTGAGGGCGATCAGGATGCTCGCGGCAATGTAGAGGCCCCATTGGCGGGCCTCGAAGACCGTGGCGGTCACCGCGAGGGAGGCGACGGTGGCCAGTAGCGCGCCGAGGGCCACCACGGTCAGGCGGGAGGCGAGCAGGCCGGCGGGGCGGAACCCGGCGAGGGCAAGACGCCGGTCACCCGCGCGGGCGTCGAGGATGGTGAACAGTCCGGCGAGCGTGGCCAGGGACGCGATGGCGATCGGGGCCATGGTGCCGCCGTGGATGTCGGGGAGCCATGCCTGCTGGACGGTGGTGCGGCCGCTTTCGCGTACGGTCAGCTGTGTGGGCTCCTCGGGGGTGGTGGCCACGGCCAGCAGGATGAAGACCGTCGGCACCGCGATGAGCAGTGCCCACAACACCCGGTTGCGGCCCGCCTCCCGCAGCCCCGCCCGCACCCCCGCGGCCAGTTGGGCGGTGGCCGAGCCGTGCCTGGCGGGGCGGCGGGGCCGGACGACACGGCCGGCGCTGGTGATCACCGTCCAGCTGACCGCGGCCGCTGCGGCGGCCCAGGCCAGCGCCCAGCCCAGATCACCGATCCGCCCGCCGTGGCCGGAGGGCGCATCCACCATCCACAGCGTCACGAAATGCGTCGGCAGCACCCGGGTCACCGCCCGGTCCACCGCACCCATCACGGGCCCGAAAAAGACGTCGAGGATCCATACGAACAACACCAGCACGGTCCCGTTGACCGGACTGGCCACCGTTGCGCCGATCAGCGCTCCGATCGCCAGGTAGATCAGCGCGTACATCAGTGTTCCGGCCGGCACCCGCTGCGGGTCGTCACCGAGTCCGGTCCTCAGCTGAAGGGCCAGCAGGGCCGCAGCCGTGGCCAGCAGCGCCAGGGCCAGGCCGGTGGCCATGCGGGCGGCCGCCAGGCGGTAAGGGGCCAGCCCGGCCAGGATCAGCCGGCGGTCGGCGGCGCGGGCGGCGCGCGTCTGGAAGTACATGGCGATCGCGGCGATGAAACCCGCGGCCCAACCGGCGGTGACGATCTGCACCGCGGGCCCGCCGGAGCCGCCGAGCAGCGCGGCAGCGTCCGCCAGCGGCCCCGCCGCCACCACCACGAACACCACCGGCACCAGAACGAGCACCAACAGATTCACCGGGGTCCGGGCGGCCTCGGCGAGGAACCGGCGGGCGAACGGCAGGGCCGTCATCGGGGCACCGCCCGTCCGTCCCGCAGTTCCACAATGCGGTCGAATCGCTCCTGGTCCGTCACGAAGTGACTGATGATCAGGACCGAGCGCCCCGCCCGGCGGCGCTCGCCGACCAGGTCCCAGAATTTGAGGTAGGTGTCGAAGTCGAAGCCGGCGTAAGGCTCGTCCAACAGCAGTACTTCCGGGTCCGCGAGCAGCGCCAGGCCCAGGTTCAGCTTGCTCAGGGTCCCCCCGGACAGCTGGTCCGCACGGGTGCCCGCGTAGCGTGCGAAGCCGAGGGCCGCGTAGATCTCCCGGCGCGAGCGCCGCTCCGCCTCGCTGCTCATGGCGTACGCGCGGCCGAACAGCTCGAAATGCTCGTCACAGGTGAGGCGTTCGTAGACGACCGGCTCCTGCGGACAGTAGCCCAGGCGCCCCGTGCGGGTCACCGTGCCGGCGTCGGCGGCCAGCGCCCCGACCAGGATCTTCATCAGGGTGCTCTTGCCGGAACCGTTCTCGCCCACGATGCCGACCACTTCGCCGGGAGCCAGCGCGAGGTCCACCCCGCGCAGCACCGGGACCCGGTGCCGAGTCGGCCACGGACCGCGCCGGTAGCTCTTCTCGATCCCGATCGCCTCCAGCACCGCGTGGTCGGCGGGTGCCCGCGCCGGTTCGGACGCGGTGCGGTGCGCCGCATTTGCCTGCCTGGGGCGGCTGGCCTCTCCTTCCGGCGGGTTCCGGCCGTTCACGGCCGGAACCCGGCCCAGGGCACCGCCGCCGGCGTAGGCGTCTTGGAGCAGCGGGAAAACTGGTTACCGAGCCGGCTGCCCAGCAGGGGGATGATCAGCGGCGTGTTGAGCACCGCCAGCGGCCACAGGCCGTATGCGGCATCAGCCATCACGCGCTCCTCGGGGCTTCACGGCTCGTGGCTGGGCCGGACGGTCAGCGCCGGCCGGATCCGCGGTGCTGGTCGTGGTCGTGCTTGCGCAGCGGATCGGGCTGGTCCGTGTGCCGGCCCCCTGCACCGTGGCCGCCGTGCATGCCGCGCATCATGAAGAACATCATCAGCGGGCAGGCTGCGACGAGGGCGAGCAGGGCCAGGGTGCTCACGGGCACGCCGAGCGCCAGTGCGCCCACGAAAGCAATGGCGAGGGCGACCGCGTACAGACCGTAATTCCGGTTGTTCTTCATGGCCGGTCCTCCATCTGGGGCGGGCGTCAGCATGCGGTGAACACGCCGGAGGAGCGCAGGGCGGTCAGGCGTCGCCGGCACTCCTCCTCGTCGAGCTCGCCACCGGCGCACCGGTTCTCTTGTTGCTTCCAGAGTCTTCCCGCCCTGGTCCGGGACACAGGGTCCACTGGTCCCGGACGGCAGGGCCGGTCAGACCCTGCCTGGTACGGGTAGCCGCGTCCGTACTTCTTGCGGATCTGCGGTCATGCCGTCCCGCCCAGCCGTACGGAGAGCTCGGCGAGCGCCTCCAGGCGGCGTTCCAGGCTGGGGTGGGTGGAGAACAGGTTGGCCATCGTGGTGCCGGTCCCGAGAGCGGGGGTGAAGAAGAACGCGTTGAACGCCTGGGCGGTGCGCAGGTCCCGGGTGGGAATGCGGGCGACGTCGCCGCTGACTTTGGTCAGTGCCGAGGCCAGGGCGGAGGGGCGTCCGGTGAGCATGGCTCCGGCACGGTCGGCCGCCAGCTCCCGGTAGCGGGACAGCGCCCGGATGAGCAGGAAGCTGATGACGTAGACCAGGGCGGAGACCGCCATGACAATGGCGAGCAGAGCGGCGGTGTTCTGGTCGCGGTTGCGTCCGCCGAACAGCTGGGCCACCCGGGGTTCGGGCATGTCGGCGGTGGCGCACAGCCTGTCGATGACGCCGTGCAGCTGGGGCTGTTCCTCGCGGGTGACCAGGCGGCCGTGCATGGCGTACAGCGCGATCCGGTCGGAGTACCAGTACTGGACACCGAGCAGTCCGGCGGCGATGACGACGACCAGGACGACGGACTTGAGCAGCACGATCAGCGCGGCGATGAACGCCACGTACACCAGCCCGAGCAGGAACATCGTGAGCACCATGCGAGTGGTCAGCTGCCGGTCGGGCGCAAAGCGGCTGCGCATCGTCGTCACCCCGGAATCAGGCCCTCGCCGGAGAGCAGGTCCCGCACCTCGTGGAGGCTGGTGTCCGCACCTGGCAGCACCAGGTCGGACGAAACGACCGTCTCGTCCGGAAGTGGCGTGCCGAGGCTGCGCACCACGTCCAGCAGGACCGACAGGGCGGTGGCGAACGCCGCTTCATCCCCCGCGTCGGCAGCCGACTGCAGCGGAACGTCCAGCTCGTTGAGCCGGTCGAGGTGCTCTTCGGCGATCTCGTACTGCCCCTCGCCGAGAATCCGCATGATCATGATGTCGCCTCCTGATCCGGCGGGCCCTGCGGGGTGTTCCGGCCCTCCACGGCCGGCGGGCTGGTGGGCGCCGGGAGCCGGGCCTTCATCCGGGCCAGTTCCTGGTCCACGTCCTGGCCCGCGGTCACGCGCTCGAGTTCGGCCTGGATGTCGTCGCGTCCGGCCGGGAGGGTGGCGTCCTCCAGCGCGCCGGAGGCGAGCAGTTCGTCCAGCGCGCCGGCGCGGGCCTGCAGTTCCTCGGTCCTGTCCTGGGCGCGCCGCATCGCCATGCCGACATCGCCCAGCTCCTCGCCGATGCCGGTGACGGCTTCGGCGATGCGGGTCTGGGCTTCGGCGGCGGTGTAGCGGGCCTTGATGGTCTCCTTGTGCGTACGGAAGGTCTCCACCTTCGCCTGCAGGCGCTGTGCGGCGAGGGTGAGCTTCTCCTCCTCCGCCTGCAGCGATGTCCGGTGGGTCCGGAGGTCCGTGAGCTGAGAGGTCACGGCGGTGCGCCGGGTCAGGGCTTCGCGGGCGAGGTCCTCGCGACCGGCGGCCAACGCCTGCTGAGCCTGCTCCTCCAGCTTGCCGCTGGACTGCTGGAGCTGGTTGATCTGCAAGTCGATACGCTTGCGGCTGGTGGCCACGTCCGCCACACCGCGCCGCACCTTCAGCAGCATTTCCTGCTGCTGGGCATAGGAGTAGTCCAGTACTTCGCGCGGGTCCTCGGCCTTGTCCAGAGCCTTGTTCGCCTTGATCCGGAACAGGGCGGCCATGCGGTGAGCGATGCTGGTCATAGCCCCCAGCTCCTCTCGACGGGGACGCCCGGGCCGCACACTCGGGCCGAGAACCATCCTCTCTCGACGGTGCCCACGAGGAGTAGGGACCAGTGGCCCGGCCTGGGGCCGATCGGGCCCTACGGTCGGGTTCAGGCTCTGCGTAAGTCGACGCGGTCCGCCGCGGCTTTCACACAGTTCTCGTCATACCGGTCATGCCGCCGCCTTCGGCCGGGGAACGATCATGAACCTGTCGCCGCGTGCGCTGTAGACGACCTGCACGTCCTCGCCCGCCGCGTTCCGGCCTGCGGCCTCCGCGTCCAGCCGCGGCAGCGACCGCGGATCGCCCGCAGGCAGCCACCGGGGCTCAATGCCTCGTTCCGGAGCGGAACGGCCCCTCGTACCCCTGCCGTCCTCGGGCAACCCAATGACTGCCGTGACCTCGTTCCCCTCCCGCGAAGAGTCCCTCGGGAGGTCCCTGCCGACCAATGGCTCCACCCTGGCAGTGGTCCAATGATTCATTGAGTCGTTCATGATGTGCCTCGCTGTCCTTGCCCTCCGCTGGGAACCCTGCCGGGGTGGGCCGTCGGCCTGCCCCGGCGATGGCTTGTGAACCTCATGATTCCTGCCCGAGTTGCACGACTCGCTGCAGTGGCCGCTACAGCGAGCAGGGCCCGAAGGCGCAGGTTTCCTCACCGCACGGGGCACGGTGCACGGTCCGTGGATCGGGGTCGGGCACCGACGGAGCTGTCTGCCCTGAAGAATTGGCCGGGTCGGTGTTGACGGTGCTGTCGGCGTTGTCGGCGTTGTCGGCGTTGTCGTTGGTGAGGGCGGCCAGTTGGGCGCGGACGGTGTCGGCGGCGGGAAGACGGAGGTCGGCGTAGAGGCTCAGGGCGTCTTCCCAGTGACGGCGGGCCGCGTGGAGATCGCCGTTCGTGTGGTGGGTAGCGGCGATGCCCTCGTGGGCGCGGGCCTGCTCGTACCGCTCGCCGATCTCCACAGCCTTGTCCAGCGCGTCGGTGTGCCAGGCGCGGGCCTCTGCCGCCTTGCCACTCGCCCGCAGGGCCTCGCCCAGGCCGTTGAGCGCCTCGACTTCACAAGCGCGGTATCCGGTCTGCCGGGAGAGGTCCAATGCCTGGCGGTGCTGTTCGATGGCCCGGTGGTAACAGCCCTGCTGGCTGTGGACCAGGCCCAGGTGGGACAGGGTGTACGCCTGGCCGTCCCGGTTCCCGGTCCATCGGAAGAGGTCAAGGGCTTGGCGGTGCCGGTCGATGGCCTGCTGGTAGCAGCCCTGCTGGCCGTAGACCAGACCCAAGTGGGTCAGCGCATATCCCTGACCGTCCCGGTCGTCGAGATACTCGAAGAGGTCCAGGGCTTGGCGGTGTTGGTCGGCCGCCCGCTCGCAGTGGCCCTGCCGCCAGTAGACCAGGCCCAAGCAGATGTGAGCGTATGCCTGGCCGTACCGATTGCCGGTCCGTCGGAGGAGGTCCGCTGCTCGGCGGTACCGGTCGACGGCTCGCTCGTAATGGCCCTGCCGCCAGTAGGCCAACCCCAGGTAGATCAGCGCGGATCCCTGGCCGTCCCGGTCGCCGGTCTCCCGGAAGAGGTCCAGGGCTTGACTCAGATGGCCGACGGCCCGTCGGAAGCAGCCCTGCCGCCAGTAGACGTAGCCCAGATAGGTCAGCACGTAGGCTTCGCCGTTGCGGTCGCCGCTGTGCCGGGCGGCGTGCTGGGCATGGGTATGGATGATCAGGCCGTCGGCATAGTGCCCACCGGTGTCCAGGTAGCGGAACAGTGTGGTGGCCAGGTCCACGGCGTGGCTGTCCCAGCCGCGGCCGGCAGCGCGGGCGCAGACGGCGGCCAAATTGGCACGTTCGGCGTCCAGCCAGGCCCGCGCCGCGTCCGGATCGCCGATCGGCGGGGCAGGGGAGGCGGGCGGGGAATGGACGGGCCGGGAGCGCTCGTCCACCCGGTGCGAGTGGAGGGTGGCTGTCGCGGTGGCGGCGGTGGCCAGGTAGTGATCGAACAGGCGGGTCAGCGCGGCGTGCCGGGCGGCAGGCGGGTCGGTGGTGGCGGCCAGTTCCGCGGCGTAGGCGCGCAGCAGTTCGTGCATGGTGTACCGGTGCGGGCCGGTGGGCTGGATGAGGTGGGCGCGGGCCAGCCGATCGAGCAGGAGGTGGGCCCGCTCGGGAGTGTTGCGGATGAGGGCAGCGGCGGCGTGGGTGTCGCAGTCGGGGCCGGGATGCAGGGCCAACAGACGGAAGGTTCGGGCGGCCTGGGCGGGCAGGCGCTGGTAGGACCAGGAGAACACGGCGCGCACGTCGGTGCTGGGGTCTTCGTCGGCCTGGAGGAGGTCCAGCTGCCGCTCCCGGTCGGCCAGCTCGGAGGCCAGCTCGGCGAGGCTGTGGTGGGGGTGGGCGGTGACGAGTTCGGCGGTGAGACGCAGCGCCAGGGGCAGCCGCCTGCACTGCTCTGCCAGTACGGCCGCGGCCTGCGGTTCGTTCTCCACCCGGGGGCCGATCAGTTGGTGCAGCAGGGCGCGGGCGTCCTCGGCGGGCAGCAGGTCGAGGTCAAGGCGGTGGGCGCCGTCCAGGGCCACCAGGCCGGGCAGGGCGTCGCGGCTGGTCACGATGGTCGGGCAGGTGGGAGTGCCGGGCAGCAGGGGCCTGACCTGCTCAGGGCCTGCGGCGTTGTCCAGGATGACCAGCATGCGGCGCCCGGCGAGTTCGCTGCGGTAACGGGCGGAACGGTCTGCCACGTCCAGGGGGATCTCCTGGCCCCGCAGCCCGAGGGCGGCGAGCAGACGGGCCAGCGCCTCCCCGGCGGTCATCGGTTGTTCGGGGTCGTAACCCCGCAGGTTGACGTACAACTGCCCATCGGGGAATGCCTGCCGTACACCGTGGGCCCAGTGCACCGTCAGGGCCGTCTTGCCCACGCCCGGGGTGCCCGAGACCAGACAGATGACCGATGCCGTCGAGGCCGGGTCCGGGGCCGTCAGCTTGTCCAGTTCCGCCAGTTGCTGCGCACGGCCGATGAAGCCGGCGATGTCGCCGGGCAGCAGACAGGGCACCCGCACCGGCCGGGACTCCTGAGGGGCGGGCGGCAACAGCGTGGGGTCGGCGGTGAGCACCGCCCGTTCCAGACACCGCAGTTCAGGACTTGGATCGATGCCCAGTTCCGCGGCCAGCACCGCTCGGGCGTTGCGGTAGGCCGCGAGCGCCTCGGCCTGGCGCCCCGACCGGTACAGGGCCACCATGAAATGTGCGCACAGCCGTTCCCGCAGGGGATGCTCGCGCACCAGCCCGGCCAGCTCGGCGACCACGGAAGTGTGCCGGCCCAGGGCCAGATCGGCCTCGATGCGCTCCTCCAGTACTCCCAGCCGGTAGTCCTCGAGCCGTTCCCGTTCGGCATCCAGCAACGGACTGGTCAGTCCTTCGCACAGCCGCCCCCGCCACAGACGAAGCGCACCATGGAACGCTTCAGCCGCCGCGGGCCAGTCCTCGGCGGCCCTGGCGGCCCGCCCACGCCGCACCAGTCCGGTGGCGGTCTCCAGGTCCAGGCTGCCCGCCGGTACGGACAGCACGTATCCGGCCTCGGTCCAGGCCAACAGCCGGGACGGGCCGCGAGCCCGCCTGTCGGGCTCCAGGGCCCGGCGCAGCCCGGCGGCGTGCCGCTGCACCAGATTCACCGCACGCCCCGGTGCCGACATTCCCCACACCGCGTCGATGAGCTTCTCCCGCGGCAGTGGCCGGTTCGCATGCAACAGCAGCACCGCAAGTACCACTCGCTGCTGTACTGGACCGACTTCCAGCTCCACCTCGTTCCGCCACACTCGCAACGGACCGAGCACCTCAAAACGCAATGCCCCGGGTGTCATGTGATCGCTCATGTCCGCCTCCCCCGCGCGGAGCAATCCCTCACAAGTTAATCTGCGCAGCGCCATGCGGACACCCACCGGCGTCGGATAACCTTCCGGCCTTTCCGGCAGCGGGCACTGTCCCGTCGCCAAGCCCACCGAGCGTGAGTACGGTGGGGGACGACAAAGGCCGCCTGGCGGGCGGGTGTTGTCACCGGTCCGCACCGGAGTTGCGCTGGTCGGCCAGGGACGGAATGCCCAGAGCTTGCACAAGGCCCTAGCACGCAGCGAGTGGGCTTGCGTCATACGGGCGTGGTTGCCGAAGGCGGCCGTCCAGAGGCCCCGATTCCACAGAGCGCCGCACGTCCCAGGGGGTCTCCGAGAGAAGAGAGGCGGTCGGGTCATGTCCCCGGGCTTCATCCCCTACACACCGGACGTCGAGATCGTCGAACCCCACTTCGACGAGAACGTGCAGACAGTGATCGCGAAGATGGAGCAGTACATCGCGGACTCGAAGACGGCCGAAGGCACCGGCCAAGCGCTCCGCGATGCGCACGCCAAAGGCTATGGCCTGGTCCGGGGCGAAGTGACGATCCTCGATGGGCTGCCGGAAGAGTACGCCCAGGGCATTTACGCGACCGCGGGCAGGCACGACGCGCTGGTGCGGTTTTCCAACGGTTCTCCCCGCACCGGGCCCGACACGCACTTGGGAGGCGCGATAGGGCTGGGACTGAAAATTTTCGACATCGATGGTCCCACGCTGCTGGACGACGAGCCCGACAGCCGGACGTTCGACTACAACTCCATCAACGCACCGGTGTTCTTCTGCAACACCGTTCAGCACTATCTGTTCATCCAGGAACTCTTCCTCGAGGCCAGGAACTACTTCGCCGAGGGGAAGCGCGGCCGCCGTCGTTTCTACCGGGACTACGTGACCGGCAAGGGGACCTTGGAACCCGACGAGTGGGCGTGGGAGGAGCTCCTGGCCTTCCTCACCGTCTCGCAGCAGCCCTTGATGAACGTGTTGCTGTCGACCTACACGACGATGGGAGCGGTCCGGCACGGCGACTACATCGCCAAAGTACGCATCGCCCCGGACCCCGCCTGCGCAGCCACTGTCGCGAAGCGCCGGCTCGCCCCCGCAACAGAGGTCTTCCGCCCCGCCCTGGTGGCTGAACTGCGCGAGCGCCCCCACGCCTTCGACATCCAGGTCCAGCTCTGCGCCGACCTCAACCTCATGCCGGTCGAGGACCTGACGGTCGAATGGCCCGAGCAGCTGTCCCCGTACGTCACGGTGGCCAAGCTCGGCTTCCCCCAACAGGACATCTCCGGTGAGGAGAACCTGAAGCGGATGGACGCCCTGTCCTTCACACCCTGGCGGGTGACCGCTGCCCACCGCCCGCTGGGCAGCATCATGCGGGCCCGCAAAGAGGTCTACCGCCGCTCCTCTCTCCTGCGCCACCGGCTCAACCACCAAGAACGACGCGAGCCGCGTACCGCTGACGAGGTAATGCCGCTGAATGCGGTCCTCTCTCCGCCCTCGAGACGCTGAAGACGGCCGTCCCCCAGCACTGGGCACTGACGGCATCGCAAGCCCGGTTCCACGGCACGGCAGGGCCCTGAACCCTGGACGACACGATCGTGGGCCTGCGCATCCCCCTGCCAACTGTCAACCGTCAACGAGCGTGGTTCACCGCACAAGGGAAGACTGCCCGGTACGTTCCCGAGAAGGGACCCGAGATGACCACGAACGCCGAAACGCCGAACCGTCCCGGCCTCAGCTATGGCCAGACCAACGAGTTCACGCTCTTCTTCAACGTCAAGCCCGGCCACGGGAAAACGATTCGCGAAATCTTCCAGCAGCCCGGGTTCGAGGAACGCCGCAAGGAGATCGGCAGGCGCATCGGCACACTGCACGACATGCGATGGGTCCTGTTCGACAACGACACGCGCCTGTTGTTCGCCACGAACTTCGACGGCGACTGGGACGCCTACATCGACGACTTCTCCTACCAGGTGCCCGACGTCTTCGACGCCATCCTGGAACACACCGAGGACTTCCCGGGCATCAAGGACCCCAACATCAAGGACTACATCGTCGCCCACCAGGCCACCGCCTGCTCGTATTTCCGCACCATCCCCGACGCCACGGTGAAGACCCTCCAGAAGGCACTGCATGTCCAACAGACTTTCCAGCAGTTGCTCGACGCAACAAGGTGAGTGCCGGCACCTCGCGGGTCCTCATGCCCCTCCGCACGCCGCCGGCAGGGATGCTCCCCTCCCCCGCGGGAGCGCATCCCTGCCGGACGGCCGACCGTTGACGCTCACCATTCAGTGAGCGATGCAGCGGAGACTCCATCGTGCGCTGCCGGGTCGCAGTACTCGCTGCAGTAGTCGTTGCAGTCCGGCCGCGGCGCGGTCGCTGAGGACCAACCCCGGCCACTCGATGCGACAAGCGAACCGGCTGCCTAGCAGCCTGGCGCGAACGGCTCCCAATACGTCTCGATCCGGTGGCCGTCCGGATCCAGGCACTTGAAGGACACCTGGCCGGGCTCGTCGAACCGTTCGATGATCTCAACGCCGTCGGCGGCCAGCTTGCCGAGCAGCGCCCGTACCTCCGCAGGCTCGGACAGCCGGAAGCCGAAGTGCAAGAACTCGGGCAGCGGGCCGACCTCGCCCGGTACCGCGTGCAGAGCGAGATCGAAGCCGGCAGCGTTGCGGATGATCACAGTGCCGTCCTCGTACCGCTGGGCACCGGCCGCATCGAACCCGAAGTACTCGCTGTAGAAGCGCTGGCTGCGTTGCGCGTCGCGCACCGGCAGGCCCAGATGGGTCAGTTGCATGGTCCCAGCGTCCAGCCGGGCCCACCGCCCCGCAAGGGCCTTCCCGCACACCCGCTGCGGGCGCGGCCACGACGGCCACGTTGCTGGTGAGCGTCTCGCATACGGGGCAGCCGGAGACGGTGAGGCGCAACGCGAGCTGCAACGACCACTGCAGCGAACGCTGCAACCCCAAGACGCACGATGAAGCTCGCGCACGCTCCCGGGCGACGGAGTCAATCCCCCGGCAGCGTGCGCCTCCACTCGGCAGCGAGCACGACGTGCTCAAAGAGTGGGGCAACAGTCACTCCCGAGGCCGGCCAGGGAGGGCCGACACGACGCTTCCCTGTGGGTTCAGAGCTCGGCCGGCCACCGTCCGCGCGCTGCTTGTCTGTCTGTCGCACTGTCGCACCGCGGCCATCGACACCGTCGATCCGATCGCCGGGACCATGCGCCGGGCCGCGGTGTTCCCGCTTCCTGCTTCCCTCACGTCATCAGCACACCCTTGAGTGCCTCTTTCGTGGCGGGTGCTCTGCGTGTTCTCGTAGCGGTGCGCTCTGTGGTGCGCGACCATACGGGCGCCGATACAGGGTCGGTCAGCTGCGCCGTGCGTGAGGAGTGATCTTCAACAACCGCCGGCCCCGCGTTGACTGCCGCGGGTCTGGTCAGGCATTTCCAGTCTGCGGGCGCCATGGCGCGTTACGAGTGCGCAGCGCGGTACTCGACAGCGGTACTCGACACCAGCAAGCAACCAACGTCAAGAAAAGCAGCCAGTAGGAAGAACAGCGAGACAGGAAGAAGGACGGACGTGTCCGGCAGCGAAAGCGAGAACCCAGCAATCCCCTCCCCGGCCCCCACGCCGGCTCGGCCCAGGACGAACCGGGACTGGTGGCCGAATCAGCTGGACCTTCAAGTTCTCCACCAGCACTCTCCCCGGTCCAATCCGATGGGCGAGGATTTCCACTACGCCGAAGAGTTCGCGACCCTCGACCTCGACGCGCTGAAGCGTGACGTCTTCGAGGTGATGACGACGTCGCAGGACTGGTGGCCCGCCGACTACGGTCACTACGGGCCGCTCTTCATCCGGATGAGCTGGCATGCGGCAGGGACGTACCGCATCGCCGACGGCCGCGGCGGTGGCGGCGCCGGTGCTCAGCGCTTCGCCCCCCTCAACAGCTGGCCGGACAACGCGAGCCTCGACAAGGCGCGCCGCTTGCTCTGGCCGGTCAAGCAAAAGTACGGCCGGAAGATCTCCTGGGCCGACCTTCTGGTCTTCGCCGGCAACTGCGCCATGGAATCCATGGGGTTCAAGACGTTCGGGTTCGGCTTCGGGCGAGAGGACATCTGGGAACCCGAGGAAATCTTCTGGGGGCCCGAGGACACCTGGCTCGGGGACGAGCGCTACAGCGGCGACAGGGAACTTGCCGGTCCTTTGGGCGCCGTGCAGATGGGACTGATCTACGTCAATCCGGAGGGCCCCAACGGCAACCCGGATCCGATGGCCGCTGCCAGGGACGTTCGCGAGACGTTCGGGCGCATGGCGATGAATGACGAGGAGACGGTCGCGCTCATCGTCGGCGGCCACACGTTCGGTAAGTGTCATGGTGCGGTCGATCCCTCGTACATCGGTCCGGAACCCGAGGCATGCCCCATCGAGCAGCAGGGCCTCGGCTGGAGGAACACGTCCGGCAGCGGCAAGGGCGCCGATGCGCTCACCAGTGGGCTCGAGGGCGCATGGACCTCCGAGCCGACGAAGTGGGACAACGGATACCTGGACAACCTGTACAAGTACGACTGGGAGCTGACGACCAGTCCCGCCGGTGCGCATCAGTGGACTCCCACGGATCCGTCGGCCAAGGACACCGTGCCGGATGCTCATGATCCGTCGAAGCGGCACGCTCCGATGATGCTGACGACGGACCTCGCGCTGAAGATGGATCCCATCTACGGGCCGATCACAAAGCGCTTCCACGAGAACCCGGACGAGCTCGCGGTGGCGTTCGCCAAGGCGTGGTACAAGCTGTTGCACCGCGACATGGGCCCCCTCTCGCGTTACCTCGGCCCCTGGATTCCCGAGCCCCAGCTGTGGCAGGACCCGGTCCCCAAGGTCGATCACGAACTGGTCGCGGACGAGGACATCGCCGCCCTCAAGGACAGGATCCTGGCCTCGGGGCTGTCCATCTCCCAGCTGGTCACCACCGCTTGGGCGTCGGCGGCAAGTTTCCGGGGCACCGACAAGCGTGGTGGGGCCAACGGGGCACGGATCCGGCTCGCGCCGCAGAAGGACTGGGAGGTCAACGACCTGCCCGAGGTGGCCGAGGTGGTGCAGGGCCTTGAGCGGCTCCGGGAGGACTTCAACGGCTCACAGACCGGCGGGAAGAAGGTTTCGCTCGCTGATCTGATCGTCCTGGGCGGGTGCGCGGCCGTCGAGCAGGCCGCGAAGAATGCCGGGCACGACATCACGGTCCCGTTCGCACCGGGGCGCACGGACGCCACGCAGGAGCAGACCGACGTGGAGTCGTTCGCCGTGCTCGAGCCCAGGGCGGACGGGTTCCGCAACTTCCTCCGGGCGGGAGAGAAGTTGTCGCCGGAGACTCTCCTGCTGGACCGCGCCAACCTGTTGGCACTGACCGCTCCCGAGATGACGGTCCTGATCGGCGGCATGCGGGCCCTGAACACCGGCTTCAAGGGTTCCTCGCACGGCGTCTTCACTCAGCGGCCGGAGACATTGACCAACGACTTCTTCGTCAACCTGCTCGACATGGGCACGGAGTGGAAGACGTCGGCCTCGACCGAGAACGTGTTCGAAGGTCGGGATCGTGCCACGGGCGAGGTCAAGTGGACCGCCACCGCCGTCGACCTCGTCTTCGGGTCGAACTCCCAGCTCCGAGCCCTCTCGGAGGTCTACGCGGCTCAGGACGCGGAAGAGAAGTTCGTGCGTGACTTCGTGGCGGCGTGGGACAAGGTGATGAACCTCGATCGGTTCGATCTCGCCTGAGTGCTCGATCTCGCCTGAGCCCGATGTCCCGGCCGGCCACTCATCGGCCGACCGGGACATTCCTGGGACCAGGTCGATCCTCGATCTTCCCTGACCGCACCCGGACGGGGGTCAGGCCCAGCCGCGTGCCTTCTGGGAGCGTCGCGTCAGCGAGTCGAGGACCACGGCCGCGAGCAGCACTCCACCGGTGATCATGAACTGGACGGCTGCCTGGATGCCCAGGAGGGCCATGCCGGAGGCGATCGACTGGATGACCAGGATGCCCAGCAGGGCGGACCAGGTCCTGCCCCGCCCGCCGTAGAGGCTGGTGCCGCCGATCACGGCCGCGGCGATGGCGTTCAGCAGCAGGTTGCCGGAGCCGGAGGTCTGGCTCGCCGAGGTGATCCGCGAGGCGAGGAAGAGACCGCCGATCGCGGCCATCGTCCCGGACACCATGAAGACCGAGATCCGCACCCACACCACGTTGATCCCGGCGCGGCGCGCCGCCTCGAGGCCGCCGCCGAGGGAGAAGACCTGCCGTCCGTACGGTGTCCGGCGCAGGACGAAGTCCAGGCAGATGATGGTCAGGAGGAAGATCAGAAGGGCGAGCGGCAGGCCCTGGAAATGGTTCAGCACAGCGGCCGCGGCGAATGCGATCACCGCGAGCAGCGCCGTGCGCACGGCGATCTCCCTGAGCTGCCGGGACGGTACTCCGGCGGCCTTACGGCGCCGCGCCTCCTGGTAGGAGGCCAGGAAGAACACGATCGAGCCGACCGCCGCCAGGCCGTATGCGGCCGCCGCATGGTGGAAGTAGTGACTGGTCAGCGTGGCAACCAGACCCTGGTCGTCGAGGTTGATGGTGCCGCTCGCGCCCAGGACGTAGAGCATCAGTCCGTTCCAGCCGAGCAGTCCCGCGAGGGTGACGACGAACGACGGCACACCCACCCTGGCGACGAAGAATCCATGGACCGCCCCGATGGCCGCTCCCGTGAGCACCGCGATGACGAGTGCCAGCCATTCGGGCATGCCGTTGCGCACGCTCAGCACGGCGAACACAGCCGCCGCGAGTCCGCTGACCGAACCGACCGCCAGATCGAGCTCCGCGATCAGCAGCACGAAGACGATGCCCACCGCGATCAGGCCCGTACCGACGATGTCCAAGCTGAGATTGGACAGATTGCGCGGCGAGAGAAAGGCGCCGTTGAGGCCCTGGAAGACGATCCAGATGACGAGGAGTCCCAAAACGACCGGGACGGCGCCCAGTTCGCCGGCGGTCAGCCGGTTCCTGACGTCCTCGATGAAGGTCCTGCAGCCCTGCGCGAGGGCGGCCGGGCGCGGCCCGCGAGCGGTGGGCTTCTCGCCGTCGGTGGGCTTCTCGCCGTCAGTGCCCGTGGGCGCACGCCGGTTCTTCGGTGTCCCTCTCACTGCCACAGCTCGTCCTCCTCCGCCTCGCTCTTCCGCTGGCTCACGGCATGCTCCGTGGTGCCGGTGATGGAGGAGATGATCTGTTCCTGGGATGTGGTCCGCACATCGAAGACGCCGTTGTTACGGCCCAGGCGCAACACCGTGACCTGGTCCGCGACGGCCTTGATGTCGCCCATGTTGTGGCTGATGAGCAGCACGCCGAGACCTCGGTCCCGCAGCCGCTCGATGATGTCGAGGACCTCGATGGTCTGCTTGACGGCCAGCGACGCCGTGGGTTCGTCGAGCAGGACGACGCTGGGGTCGCCGAGGAGCGAGCGGGCGATCGCGACGGTTTGCCGCTGGCCCCCGGACAGCGAGGCGACGGGGGCACGCAGGCTGGGCAGACGGATGGAGAGCGTGCCCAGCAACGTCCGCGTACGGCGTTCCATCTCCACCTCGTCGAGGACGCCGACCTTGCTGATCTCCCGGCCGAGGAAGACATTGGCGACGACGTCGAGGTTGTCGCACAGCGCAAGGTCCTGATAGACGGTCGCGATTCCCAGGTCCTGCGCTTGGTGCGGCCTCTTGATGTGCACTGCCCGGCCCTGCCACTCGATCACGCCCTCGTCGGCCGCTCCGACTCCCGCTATGACCTTGACGAGCGTCGACTTCCCGGCGCCGTTGTCGCCGACCAGGGCGACCACCTCGCCGGCACGGATGTCGAGATCGACGCGCGTGAGCGCCTGGACGGCGCCGAACCGCTTGGAGATTCCGCGCAACCTCAGCAGAGGAGCTGCCATCTGGTCCCTCTCCGTTCCTTACCGCGGTGAGTCCGGCCCGCTCAGCCAGTGGTCTCCGAGGCACCGCCACCCCCGTCGGTGGCCTCCTGCCGGGGTGGCAGAGCGATCTCACCCCACACCTGCTTGCCGCCGCTGACCGGTACCGAGCCCCAGGACTCGGTCATCGCCTCGACGAGGAGAAGGCCGCGGCCGCCGGTCGACTCCCAGCCGACCGCCACCGGTTTGGCCGGGGCCCGCGCGGACGTGTCGGTGACCGCCACCCGCAGGCGCTCCGCGGTGAGCGTCAGATCCAGGCGCACCTCTCCCTGGGTGTGCACGACGGCGTTGGTGACCAGTTCGGACACGACCAGCAGGACCACATCCAGTTCGTCCTCGGCCTTCCAGGAACGCAACGTGCGCGCGGTGAAGCGGCGTGCGTGCATGACCGCGTCGGGCAGCCGCCACACCGCCCAGCTCGCCCGGATCGGCCGGACCTCCATGCCGTCGTAGCGCAGGAGCAGCAGCGCCACGTCGTCCGTTCGCCGTTCGGCGCTGCCGAGCAGTTCGTCGGCCAGCCGGCCGGCGTGGGAGGGGTCGGCTGCCGAGAGGACGTCGCACACCCGGCGCATGCCGTCTGCCACGTCGAGGCGGGACGATTCCACGAGCCCGTCCGTCACCAGTGTGAGGACCGAGCCGGGAGCCAGACCGACCATGGCCATGGGGAACTCGGCGTCCGCCAGCACGCCCAGGGGAAGTCCGCCCTCGACCTCGATCTGCTCGCTTCTGCCGTCCGGATGGCGCACGACCGGCGGCAGATGCCCGGCCCGGACGCACCAGCCGTTGCCCTCCTCCATGTCCAGCTCGATATAGGTGCAGGTGGCGAAGAGGTCGGTCTCCATTCCGGCGAGGAGCCGGTTGGCGTGGGAGATCACCACGTCGGGCGGGTGGCCCTCCACTGCGTATGCCTTGATCGCCGTACGGATCTGGCCCATGATCGTCGCCGCTGCGGCGCTGTGTCCCTGTACATCCCCAATGACGAGCGCCACATGGCCCTCCCCCAGCGGGATGACGTCGTACCAGTCGCCCCCTACCTCCAGGCCGACCGTGGCCGGGAGATAGCGGGCTTCGGCCACACCGCCGACCAGCGCGGGGAGCGTCCGCGGCAGCAGACTGCGCTGGAGCATCGTGGCCAGCTCGTGTTCGGCGTCGAGGGCGTGGGCGCGTACCAGGGCCTTCCCGACCAGGCACGCGGCGGCGGTCAGCAGAGTGCGCTCCTCGGGGCCGAACGTGTGCGGCTCGTCCCAGCCGATCAGGCACACGCCCACCACCCGCCCATCGGCGGGCAGCGGCAGAATGGCCAGGCCGCCGGGTCCGATCTCCGCCAGGCCCGGCTCCACAGGGCTGCCCGCAGGCCGCAGGGTGACGTGCCCTTCGCGCAGCGCGGCCCGCAGCGTCGGGAGCGCCGCGACCGGGGCGTCGGACCACTCCGAACGCCCTTCGGACCGCCAGGCTTCCGGCCAGGCAGCGGAATCCGACGGGTCGAGGGTGCTGACCACCAGCCGGTCCGCCTCCAGCACGGCCAGCGCAAGCCTGTCGGCCCGCAGCGGATGCCGCAGGGCCGTCACCACCGCCCGGCTCACATCCCGGATGGTCGTGGTGCCCTCCAGGGTCGCCGACAGCCGGTGCACATCGGATGCCTCGTCCGCGCCGGGCCGCAGATAGGAGACCTCGGCGACCGCCCCCAGCACCCGCTTCGGTCCGCCGGCCGCGTCCACCGGCGCCCGGCAGCGCAGCCGCAGCCAGCGCAGCTCGCCGCCGGGCCGACGGACGCGGAACTCGAGCTCCCGGCCTCCGAAGACCATTTGGCCCGGTGCGGCCAGCGACATCAGTGCGGGGAGGTCGTCCGGGAGAGTGTGCGCGAGCAGGGTCTCCCACTGGCCGTCGAAGGTGTCGGGAGGGATGTCCAGGAGTTCCAGCGCCTGTGTGTCCGCGTCGATCCGCCCGGTACTCGGGACCAGGGTGAAGGAGCCGACACCGAGTCGGCCGAGGGCCGGGTCCGGTGCGAACCGCTGCGCCGCACGACCCGCTTCCGTACCGGCGGCGCCCGGCGCTTCGTTCGCCTCCAGTTGTACGGCGAGCTGGTCGGCGTACAGCTCCAGGAACTGCCGCCGTTCGGTGTCGAAGGCGTCCTCGGCGTCCTCCACGACGAGCAGACAGCCCAGCCGCCGGCCGCGCGCGCTCAGCGGCAGCACACCGAGCGAGACGTCCTCGGCCGACAGCATCCCCGGGCCGCCCTTCCGGTGGCCGGCGAGCTCCGCGGTGTCGCACCACACGGGCCGGCCCGCCCGGACGGCGTTGGCAAGCGGGAAGTCGCTGGTCAGCGGGAGACTGTGAGGCAGGCCGTGCAGGGCACCGGTGCTCCCGGCCGTCTCGATGAGCCGCAGTTCTTCGGCCACCTCGTCCACGACATGGACGGCCGCGGCCACGGCCCCGGCGAAGACCAGACCCCACTCGGACACGGACGGCAACGCCCCCGTGTGCCGGAACCCGGCCTCGCGCGCCACACCCTCGGTGGTCCCCTGTGGGTGTGGGCCACCGAGCCCCGGAGTGTTCTGCGCCGGCCGATTCGTCATCGCTTCACATCCTGGTGCTGCTGCGGCGTGCCGACACCTGGGCGCGTTCCCGCCATAGGCCAAACGTGCTCGTGGGGCCGGCAGGCCGCAGGCGGACAGGATGCCGCTGCCGTGGCGAGCGCGGAGTGGGACGACGTGCGCGTACGACCTGTGCCACGGAGGCCCGGAAGCGCCATCGGACGCATCGCTCGCCGCGGCGCCCGGCCACCGGCGCGGGCCTCAAGGGCAGCCCGGCACCCACCGTGCCGCCGGGCCGGCTGCCCGGCAGCGGAAGGGCACGCACAACATCAGGATGGCATGCCCCGTGGCGCGTCGCCTTGTCACGCAAATACCGGCAAAATACACATAGGCGGTCATGGCGATGAACGTCCGCCTCCGCGGCGCCGCCGATGCCGCTCCGAGCCAACGCCTGCCGACGCGGAAGGAGACCCGGCCAGTGACCTCGTGCCGATGCGGAGCCGCCCTCGTCACTGGCGCGGTGTGCCTGGCCCTCGGCCTCGGCGCCTGCGGGCAGGCGGGCGAGTCGAGCGGCAGCGGCCCCGGTAAGGGCGGACTGCGGATCGGTCTGCTCCTCGTGGAGAACCAGACCGCCCGTTACGAGCGGTTCGACCGACCCCTGATCGAGAAGAAGATCAAGGAGCTGTGCCCCACGTGCGTAGTGGAGTACGCCAACGCTCACGATGACGCGGCCATCCAGCGGCAGCAGCTGGACTCCATGCTCACCAAAGGGGTCGACGTCCTGATTCTCGACGCCGTCGACGTCCAGGGGATCCGCTCCTCGGTCACGGAGGCGAAGAAGGCGGGCGTTCCGGTCGTGGCCTACGACCGGGACGCCCAGGGCCCCATCTCGGCCTACGTCACCCATGACGTCGAGGCCATCGGCACTCTGCAGGGTGAGGCACTGCTCAAGGCCATGGCCGCCAAGCAGCGCGGTGGCCTGGTCGTCAGGCTGGAAGGTCCCTCGAAGTCGTCCAGACTGCGCAGCCCGTTCACCCAGGGCGCGAAGTCCGTCCTCGAGGGCAAGGTGAAGACCAGCAGGATGTACCGCGCCGCAGAATGGGACGCCGGCAGCGCGCAGATCGCGATGTCCGGCGCCATCGCCGCCGAAGGTGTCGATGACATCGACGGCGTCTGGACCGGAAACGACGTCCTCGCCGGTGGCGCCATCGCCGCCCTCAAGCAGGCTCACATCACGCCACTGCCGCCCGTCGTCGGCCAGGACGCCGAACTGGAGGCCGTACAGCGCATCGTCAGCGGCGAGCAGTACATGACCGTCTACAAGCCGTACAAACCCGAAGCGGACACGGCCGCCCGGATCGCCGTCGCCCTCGGCCGCGGCGAAAGGATCGACCACCTCACCAAGGACAAGGTCGACACGCCCACCACCGAAGACGTCCCGGCTGCGCTGCTGCCTTCGACCTCCATGACCAGGGCCAACATCAAGGACACGGTCGTCCAGGACGGCGTGTACACGATCAGCCAGATCTGCACCCCCAAGTACCGGGCCGCGTGCGACAGGGCCGGCCTCACCGGATGAGCCGGCCGGATGTCCCGGATCGGCCGACGCCGCCGAACGATGCGGGGAACGGCACAGCCGTCCCACGGACGCCGAGGGAGGTCCTTGCGGATGAAGATCCGGCTGCGGGTCACCGCCGTCGCCATGACGGCAGTCTCCCTGGCCTTCGGTCTTGCCGGCTGCGGAAAGACCGGGCAGCCCAGCGGTCCGAGCGGGCCCGCCACCGGCAAGGGCGGCATGAAGATCGGCCTGCTGCTCCCGGACAATCACACCCCTCGCTGGGAGACGTTCGACCGGCCGCTGATCGAGAAGAAGATCAAGGAGCTGTGCGGCAACTGCACGGTGGAGTACGCCAACGCCGAGGGTGACGTGGCCACGCAGCAGCACCAGGTGGACGCCGTGATCAGCAGGGGCGTCAACGTCCTGATCCTCAGCTCCGTCGACGCGACATCGTCCGCTTCCTCGGTCGAGGAGGCGAATGCCGCGCACATCCCCGTCGTCTCCTACGACCACCTTGCCCGGGGCCCGATCTCCGGCTACGTCTCCTTCGACGCCAGGCAGGTCGGCCGGCTCCAGGCACACGCACTCCTCGAAGCCATGGGCCACGAGGCGGCCAACGGCAGGCAGATCGTCATGATGAACGGCGACCCCTCCGACCCGAATACGATCCAGTTCAAGAAAGGCGCACTGTCCGTCCTCAAGGGCGCGGTGCGGATCGGCAAGGCGTATGACACCGTCGGGTGGCGGCCGGAGAATGCGAACGCCAATATGTCCGGCGCGATCGCCGCTCTGGGGGCGGACAGTATCGACGGCGTCTACGCCGCCAACGACGGCCTGGCCAGGGGCGTCATCTCCGCTCTCAAGGCCGCCAAGATCAAGCCGCTGCCTCCCGTCACAGGCCAGGACGCCGAACTGGCGGCCGTACAGCGCATCGTCAGCGGCGAGCAGTACATGACCGTCTACAAGCCCTTCCGGCCCGAGGCGGACGCCGCCGCCGAAATGGCCGTCGCCCTGGGCCGCGGCGAAAAACTCGACCGCATCGCCACGAGCAAGATCAGCGGCCCCTCGGGCGAGAACATTCCGGCTGTCCTGCTCACCCCGGTCTCCGCGACCCTCGCCGACATCAAGGACACGGTCGTCAAGGACGGAATGTACACAGTCGAACAGATCTGCACGGACAAGTACAAGGCCGCTTGCGACCGGGCCGGGCTCACGCACTGACCGAGCCGCATGGCCGTCACGCGGACCGGAAGACCCCGAAGGCCGCAGCCGGGCCGCAGCCGGGCCCATTGCATACCGGCAAGTAGCTTTCCACCGTCCGGACGGCAGCACCATGGGACCTTCACGACATTCACACCTGCTCTTCAATGTGCGCCGATAGTGTTGCTGACCGCCCGGTCCGGCGCATGAAGGCAAGGTCATCGCCGAGTCTCTTCCGGCGTCCGCACAGAAAGTTCGCAGATGGATTACTGCTCCTCGTGCCGTCGGCACCTCAACGGGGCCCTGATATGCCCGGGGTGCGGCGACTACGCGCCGGACATCGCCCCGTCCGCTCAGCGCTCCCGCGATTCGGCCGCCACAGCCGTGGCGGCAGCGGCGGCCTACGACGAGGAGTTCTCGCCCTGGGAGCCCCGCTCCGGCCGGATACGGCCGGAGACCGCGGCGGCCGCCGGCACCGTGTCCGCGCAAACGGCGAACGCATCGGACGCGGACCCCGCCGGGAACGAGGGGCAGGTCGCTGCCGCCGGGCAGGGTCGTGCGGCCCGGCGCCGGCAGCTGGCGCGCTGGAAGAAGAGCCGCCGCCGGGCAGCCGCCGTGACGGCGCTCGCACTCGTGGGCGGCGGTCTGGCCCTCGGCGCGATGTCGAACGGATCGACCAAGCCGCACTCGGACGCCGCCGCATCGTCGGACACCCACCGGGACACCACCAAGCCGAACGCCCTCGAATCCGCTCCGGCGGAGCCCGGCGAGCACACTTCGCGGCATCGCGAGCCGCGGCGCCCGGCCGGGGCCGGCAGCCCGCGGGAGAAGACCGCGGACGCCACGCCCTCCACTGCCGCCACGAGCGCACCGCGCCACACCCCGGCCGCCACGCCGTCGAGTCCGGCGCCGCGCACCTCGGCCCCGGCGCCCCGGCAGACGCCCGCCACCTCCTCCGGCACGGACGCCGGCTCCCAGGACACCACGGCCCCGCGGACCACCACCCCGACGGCCACCCCCACGACCAGCGCCGCGCCGACGGACCGCTCCGGCGACGCATCGGCCACTAGCCCGGACAACGGCGGCACGACGGATACGGGTACCGGTACGAGCACCGGCGACACGGGTACCACGGACCCCACCCCCACGCCCACGGCGCCGTCCCCGCTCAAGGTGTGCCTGATCGGCGTGTGCATCGGCTGACCCTCGTCGCCCCGAAGGAGCCGTCGCGACCCGGCCGGACGGACCGGCCGGTGTTCGCGGAACTTCCGGGTTCATGAGGACCAATACCTCATGGGAGGCAGGCCGCTGATGCCACGCCGGACCACACCGGTCCGCCCGGCGGCCGCCTGCCAATTGCGCAGCGCTCGCGAACTCCCTCAAGGCAACCGGGAGTTCCGACACTCCGGAAGAGGCAAAACGGCCTGGTGCGGCATTCCGACGAGGCCCGGCGGCGGCGCTCCGCCCGCCGGCGTCGAAAGCCTCGATGGCCTCGGCGCTTACCACGTGCCCCGAACACGCGTCAGGGGCCATCCGAAGATAGCCCCTGAGCTGCGGAAATATCCGACATCGCTGTCGGGACGACAGGATTTGAACCTGCGACCCCTTGACCCCCAGTCAAGTGCGCTACCAAGCTGCGCCACGTCCCGGTGCCGGGCCGGCTCGGGGGATTCCCGGGCGGCCGTGCACGAGAACAATACCCCATGTCAGAGGGTGCGTGCTGCGGGATGGTGGGAGTGGTGGGTGAGGTGAGAGAGATGAGTGAGGTGAGTGGGATGGCCAGGGCTGGGTGAGTAGCGCTACTCATGTTGCGCGGGTCGCCGGGCGGCACGCTGCTTCTCATGAGCACACCATCCATTCAGCGCCCGACGACGACTGCCCTCTTACGCGCCGCACGGATGATGCCCATCGGTCCTGGGCGTCGCGCGGACGATGCTCACCGCCCCTGACCCCACGGCAGCCTTGACCTCAAGTTTGGTTGAGGTTGCAAGGTGGGCGGCATGACGGATGTGATGAGTGATCTTGCGAGGGAGCGGGACGGGTACGTGCCGCTCCCCTACGACCGGCTGGGGTACCTCATGGGCCTGATGACCGGGGACGAGAAGCACGGGCCCGCGGCGACCTCCACGCTCGACGCGCTGTGGGTGCTGTACGACCGGGTGCTGCGGGTCTCGCCGGACAGCGCCGAAGCCCCGGACCGGGACCGGTTCCTGTTGTCCAAGGGGCACGGGCCGATGGCGTACTACGCGGTGCTCGCCGCGAAGGGGTTCTTTCCGGTGGAGTGGCTGCCGGGGTTCGGTTCGTACGAGTCGCCGCTCGGGCACCACCCGGACCGGCGGCTCGTACCGGGCGTGGAGATCGGCAGCGGGTCGCTCGGGCACGGGCTGCCGCTCGCGGTGGGTACCGCGCTCGGGCTGCGGGCGCAGGGGCTGACCGGGCCCGCGGTATGGGTGCTGATCGGCGACGCCGAGCTGGATGAGGGGAGCAACCACGAGGCGATCGCTTATGCGGGGCCCGCGGGGTTGGACAGGTTGCATGTGGTCGTGCTGGACAACGGGTCAGCGTCGTATCCGAGGGACGGGGGCATCGCCGCGCGGTTCGAGGCTGCGGGGTGGTCCACGCGCACGGTCGACGGGCGGGACCACGACGCGCTGTACGCGGCGTACACCGCGCCGCATCCGGGACGGCCGCACGCCGTCGTCGCCCGTGTCGAGCCGAAGGAGGCATGAGCCGTGGACACCATGACGGACATGGAGACCATGCGGGAACGCTTCGCCACGGTGACCTCGCTGCTGCTGGACGAGGATCCGCGGCTGGCCGTCGTGCTCGCCGAGATCGGCGTGGACGGCTTCCGGGCGGCGATGGACCGGCACCCGGACCGCGTGCTGAACGTCGGTATCCGGGAGCAGTTGCTCGTCGGCGTGGGCGGCGGGCTGGCGCTGACCGGGCTGCGGCCGATCGTGCACACCTTCGCCAGCTTCCTGGTCGAGCGTCCCTTCGAGCAGGTGAAGCTGGACTTCGGGCATCAGGGCGTGGGTGGCGTGCTGGTCAGCGCCGGTGGGTCGTACGACTGGCCTGCCGGGGGCTTCACCCATATGGCGCCCGGTGATGTGGCGCTGATGGACACGCTGGACGGGTGGACCGTGCATGTGCCGGGGCATCCGGACGAGGCGGAGGCGCTGCTGCGGCACGCCGCGGCGGCCGGCGACGACAAGGTGTACGTACGGCTCTCCCTGCAGACCAACGAGGCGGCTCGGGCGGTGGACGGCCGGCGCTTCCTGACGGTGCGTGAGGGGCGTGCAGGGACCGTCGTCGCGGTCGGACCGATGCTGGACAGTGTGCTGGCGGCGGTCGAGGGGCTGGACGTCACGGTGCTGTACGCCACGACCGTGCGGCCCTTCGACGGCGCGGCGCTGCGAGCGGCGGCAGGGGCGGCGGACGCCGCCGACGTCGTACTGGTCGAGCCGTATCTGGCGGGCACGTCGGCGGCGGCCGCGGGCGAGGCACTGCAGGACACCCCGCACCGCGTGCTGGGCCTCGGCGTAGGGCGCCAGGAGCTGCGCCGCTACGGGGACATGGCGGCCCACTTGGCCGCACACGGGCTGGACGCGGCGTCGCTGCGGGGGCGGATCGCGGGGTTCCTCGGTGTCTGAGCCGAGGCGGCTCACACGTGCTTCTCCAGCCACCCCAGCAGGTCCTGCTGCACCTCCTCCCGGTTCGTCTCGTTGAGGATCTCGTGGCGGGCGTTCGGGTACGCCTTCCAGCTCAGGTCCTCGGTGCCCAGGTAGCGGAAGTCCTCCAGGAGTTCGTAGACCAGCGTCATCCGCTGGTTGCAGGGGTCCTGGTCGCCGACGGCGAGGTGGACCGGGAGGTCGCGGGGTGTGCGGGCCAGGTTGGCCGGGTCGTTGACCTTGCGGGCCGCACGTACCCAGTCCAGTGCGAGGCCGGCGCAGAAGGGGAAGCCGCACTCCTCGTCGGCCACGTAGGCATCGACTTCGGCCTCGTCACGGGAGAGCCATTCGAAGCCGGTGCGGTGCGGATAAGGATCGTTGAACGAGCTGAAGAGGCGCGGGATGAAGTCGGAGAGCGCGGTGCGGCCGCGCTCCGCCGCCTCGGCTTCCAGCGCGGCGATCGAGCCCTCGATCTCGGCGCCGGGCAGTGTGCGGAAGGTGCCCGAGAGGATCAGCCCGGCCAGCCCGTCGGCGTACTCCTGGGCGTAGTCGCGGGCGAGCATCGAGCCCATGCTGTGGCCGAGCAGCACGAAGGGCACGCCGGGGTGCAGTCCGCGCGCCGTGTCGCCGATGGCCTTGAGGTCGTCGACGATGCGGCGCCAGGCGTCCTCGCCGACGACGCCGCGGCCGCCGGTGGACGCGGCGGTGGCGCCGTGCCCGCGGTGGTCGGAGGCGAGGACGCCGTATCCGTGTGCGGTCAGGAAGCGGGCGAAGCGGTCGTAGCGGCGGGCGTGTTCGGCGGCGCCGTGCGCGATCTGTACGAGGGCGCGCGGGCGGCCGCTCTCGGGGAGCCAGGTGTAGGTGGCCACTCGGGTGCCGTCGGGCGCCTCGTGGAAGTCCTGCTGCATGGGCGTCTTCTCCTGACTGCTGACGCGGGTGGGCGGACCAGGACACCTTCTCCTCCGGCGGCCGGGTGCGCCAAGAGGCGGTGTGCGCGGTGTTGACCTGTCCGGTCCGGTGCATGAAAGATCAGCGGGTTCCTGACCGGTTGTGCACCACACGTATCCCCTGTCGTAGGAGGACCGTTGGACACCACGGACAGTTCCCCGGGCGCCACCGCCGCTCCCTCCCCCTTCTCCCGCCGCCGCTTCCTCCAGGGCACCGCGACGGCCGCGGCCGCCGTGGGGCTGGTGGGCGTGCCCGTGCCGGCCGCCGCCCGCGCCGCCGACACCCTCTCCTTCACCGCCGCCACCAATGGCGCCGCCACCCTCGCCCCCGATGGCAAGAGGCTGATCGCGGAGATCCAGAACGTACTGTGGTCCGTGCCGCGCTCGGGCGGTACGGCGACGGCGCTCACCCCGCCCCTCCTGGAGCCGACCCGCCCGGTCTTCTCCCCCGACGGCTCGCGGCTGGCGGTCTGCGGGTACCAGGGCGGCGGCTTCCATATCTGGACGCTGGCCCCGGACGGCTCGGCGCTGCGCCAGGTCACCGATGGGCCGTGGGACGACCGGGGGCCCGCGTGGTCACCGGACGGCACCCGGATCGCGTTCGCCTCGGAGCGCGGCGGCGACCCGGTGGCGGGCAGTCCGTACCGGATCTGGGTGCTGGAGCTCGCGAGCGGGAAGCTGACGCGGGTCACGGGGGTGCCGGACCAGGACGGCCCGCATCAGGGCGGCGCGTGGGAGGACTTCGACCCGGTGTGGGCGCCGGACGGTGCGCGCATCTGGTTCGTGCGGGGGCGGATGGCGGGGGCCGTACTGGAGTCCCGTACGGTCGCCTCGGTGCCGGCCGACGGCCGCGGGCCGGTGACCATCGAGCACACCGAGACGGCCGCCGCGCAGGTCATGGTGCCCGCGCTGTCGCCCGCCGGGCGGCTCGCCTACGTGCGGACCACGCCGGCCCCGGGACCCACCTGCACGCTGGTCGTGGACGGCGCCGCGGTGCCGGTCGACGGCGATGTGATGCCCGTACCGCCGCGCTGGATCTCGCGCGAGGAGCTGCTGCTGACCGTGGGCGGGCGGTTCACCGTCGTACGGCCGGAGCGGCCGGACACCGCGGAGTCCATACCGTTCACCGCGGCGATGCGGGTGGAGCGGCCGCGGTACCGGGTCAAGGACTACGGCTTCGAACGGGACGGCGCGCGTCCGGTGCGCGGTGTGCACCTGCCCGCGCTCTCCCCCGACGGCCGCCGCTTCGCCTTCGCCGCGCTCAACGGGCTGTGGGTGGCGCCCACTTCGGGTGGCGCGCCGCGCCGCATCGTGAAGACGGGCCCGACGCGTTACCTTCTGGCGCCGTCCTGGACGCGGGACGGCCGGGCACTGGTGTACGCGGACGACCGGGACGGGCTGTTCGCCGTGCGCCGCCGGGATGTGTCGACGGGCGAGGAGAGCGTGCTCGCGGAGGGCGGCCGGGTGCATCCGGCGCTCTCCCCCGACGGGCGGCGGCTGGCCGCGCTGGACATGTCGGGCAACCTCCTGGTGCGGGACCTCGGCGCCGGTACGGAGCGGAAGCTGGCGGCGCCGCTCGGGGCGGGC
>NZ_NHSG01000346.1:0-12429 GCF_020024005.1 Streptomyces purpurogeneiscleroticus | reverse complement strand
GGAGGAAGGAGGTACGGAGCGGTGGGGGTGGCGCGCATGCGCCGGGCGTGCTCATGGAGCGTCCTGCGAACCCAGGAGTGCACTCGGGCACCGGAGGGCGCAGCACGATACCGCCGCAGTGACGGATGCGTCACCAAATCACCGTGAACCGTGTCCCCTTGCGGAGGGGGCAGGCATCTTGGGCGTATGTCGCAGAACTTACCCAGGGCACGCAGCGTGCCCCTGCCGACGCGCGCCGGGACCGCGGCACGGAAAGTGTCACCGGGCGACCGGCCCGTCACCAGTACACCTGACCAACCGTCAGCACCGGCCGCCCGTGTCATTACGCCCCGGCTGATCGGCATCGATCTCGCCCGTGGCCTCGCGGTACTGGGCATGTTCGCCGCCCACGTGGGCCCCGATCCGTCGGACGGCGGCCCCATGGGCTTTCTCATGGAGCTCGCGCGCGGCCGGTCCTCCGCCCTCTTCGCGCTGCTCGCCGGCTTCTCCATCGTGCTCATCACCGGCCACCCCGAGCCCCGCACCGGGCGTGCGGGACGGCAGGCGGTCGTGCGGGTACTGATGCGCGCCGTCATCCTGCTGGCGCTGGGCACGGCGCTGACCGCGCTGGACACCTCGATCGATGTGATCCTCGCCTACTACGCGCTGGCGTTCGTCGTGGCCCTCCCCCTGTACCGCCTCAAGGCCGGGGTCCTCACCTTCATCGCGGCGGCGACCGCGCTGGTACTCCCTCAGGATCTCTTTCTGGTCAAGGTCTGGCTCGACGAGAGCAGCTGGGGCGACACGGTGATCGCCCACGATCCACTGTCCGGACTCGGCGACACGGACGGCATCATGGACCTGCTGTTCACCGGCGCCTATCCGGTGCTCACCTGGATCCCGTTCCTGATCGCGGGCATGGCCGTGGCCCGGCTCGACCTCACCCGGCCGGTGGTCCGCACCCGGCTCGCCCTGACCGGTGCCGCGCTGACGGTGCTCGGTTACGGGGGCTCCTGGCTGGCCCTGCACCTGATCCCGAACGCGTACGCCGCCGTCGCCGCGGGCTCGGACGGCGACGCGCCCGGGTCGGCCTGGTGGTCCGACGCCGTCGGCGAGCCCACCTACCTCTTCCGCGAATGGCTGCTGGTGGCCGCGCCGCACAGCCAGACGACCCCGTCGATCCTGGGCAATACCGGCGTCGCCCTCCTCGTAGTGGCCGGGTGCACGATCGCGCTGGACCGGCTGCCGCGCCTGCGGCGGGCGGTCGCACCGGTCATCGCGGTCGGCGCGATGTCCCTGTCCGCCTATGTGCTGCACATCGTGGCCATCCGGGCGCTGGGCACGGACGACATGTCCGACGCCAGTGAGCCACTGGTCCTGCTCGGCTTCGTCGTGGGCGTGCTCGCGCTGGCCTACGTATGGAAGCGGCTGTTCCGGCGCGGGCCGCTGGAGTACCTGCTGTACAAGATCACCTCGCCGGCCCGCTTCATCCGGTGAGCGTCTCAGCGGCCGCGGTCCTCCGCCAGGAACTGCCGCAGCGCGGCCTCTTCCTCACTGCTGAGCCCGGTGACGAACTGCTGCAGGGCCGCGATCGGGTCGGGCCCCTTGTCCAGGGCCTGGTGCATGACCTCGGCGGTCAGCTCGGCGGCGTTCTTGGCCGGCCGGTAAGCGCCGCGCCGGCCCTCGGCGTCCCGTACGACCAGGTCCTTGTCGTGCAGCCGCTTCAGGATCGTGTGGATGGTGTTGTACGCGAGGTCGCCGCCGATCTCGGCGTGCACCTCGGCCGGGGTCAGCGGCGCCTCGGTCGCCCACAGGGCGGCCAGGACCTCGCTCTCCAGCGTGCCGGCGCTGCGTCGTTCCCCTCTGCCACGAGGGTTTCTGCCTACCATGACCACACCCTACAGCCCGTAGGGCGCACGGGCACCTGCTGGCACCCCCGACCTCACGCGTGCTTCTTTTGCGTGATGAGGACCTTGAGGAGCGCCTCCCAGCGGGCGCGGACCCGGGCCGGGGTGTAGCGGCGGGCGGACTCGACGGCATGCCCGCCGAGCTTCTTGCGCAGCGCATCGTCCTCGACGAGGCGGGTGAGCGCCGCGGTCAGCCCCGCGGTGTCCCCGAGCGGTACGAGCAGGCCGTCCTGGCCGTCGGTGATGATCTCGCGGGGGCCGTGCGGGCAGTCGAAGCTGACCGGCGGGACGCCGTGGCTCATCGCCTCGGCCAGCACCATGCCGAATCCTTCGCGCCGGGAGGCGAGGGCGAAGACGGCGGCCTTGGCCAGCTCCCGGTCGAACTCCTGCGTGGCGCCCATCAGGTAGACGTGGTTGTAGAGATGCCGGTCGTGGATCAGCGTCCGCAGGCGGTCGCGTTCCGGTCCGGCGCCGAAGATGCGCAGCTGCCAGTCGGGGTGCGCGCGGGCGACGGGCTCGAACGCCTTGATGAGGGTCGCGAAGCCCTTGCCCTTGACGAGCCGGCCGGCGGAGACGATGAGCGGCCGGTCGAGGCCGGCGCGCTCCGGGGCCTCCTCGGAGAGCGGGTTGGGGATGCACTCGACGCGGACGCCGCTGTCACCGAGCCGCCGCAGGTAGGCGTCCTCGTCGGCCGCGGTCAGTACGGTCACCGCGTCCAGCCGCCGGTACCAGCGGCCGATCTCCCGGGCGAGTTCCGGCTTGTGGTGGGAGTAGTGCAGGTGTTCCTGGCCGACCCGGACGACGGACGCGGGCGTGAAGCGGGCGGAGAGGAGGTTCAGGGCGGGCCGGGTGGTGATCAGTACGCCGTCGTGCAGCGAGCGCAGATAGCGCACGACGCGCCGGTCGGTGAGGCGGCTGAACCGGTCGAAGCGGACTTCGGCCTCGGGGACGAGGCGGCTGGGGCGGTGCTGCCGCTGGTACGTCAGCGGGCGGGTCCAGCGGGACGGCGGATGCGTGTCGTCGACCAGGGCCCGCAGCCGGACCTTCGGGTGCAGCGCGAAGCGGGGCTCGGCGCGGTGCCGGTGGACGCTCACGACCTCGACGTCGTGCCCGGCCTCGGCGAGGGCGTTCGCCTGATTGATGACCGTGCGGACGGTGCCGCCGACCGCGTAGGCGTTGAGCAGCAGGAAGCGGATCTTCACCGGGATTCCTCCCCTTGGCGGGTGAGTCGTCGGCAGGTGATCGAGAGGTTGTCCTGGACGGTGTAGTACGGCTCGATCCGCAGGCCGCCGGCGCGCTGGGCCGGGTACGTGAAGATCTTTTTCTTGCCGGGCACGTCGTCCAGGTGCCGCCCCAGCCGGAGCGCGTCGTCACAGCCGTCCGGCACCAGGTACAGGTCCCAGACCCGGTCGCCCTCCGGAGTGGCGGAGGCGAGCGCGTCCAGCGGGACGGACACCTCGAAGCGGCTGCCCCGCCCCTTCGTCGCCAGCCGCAGTTCCGTACCGGCCGCGTCGCGCACCCGGGCGACCAGCGTCCCCGCACCCGAGGCCGCGCCCACGACGTGCCCGAGCACCCGGATCCGGCCCTCGCGGGGCCAGATCTCGGCCACTTCGGCGTGCGCGGGGGCGATGCGGTCGGACTGGTCGTGCATGACGCGCTCCTCCGGCGGCAGATCCGACAACCTGTAGGGTCACAATCAAAACCCTACATGATGTAGTGCGGAGTGCGGGGAACGCGGAGCTTGCTGCGAGGTGACCAACGCAGGGCCGGGACGTAACACGACGTGGGGCGCGCGGGCTCCGTGCGGCGCATACGATCCGCGTGGTCCGTGCGCCCCGCAGGGACCCTCGGGCCGTACGGCCCGGCCCAGCGACGGAGGAACCACCCGCCATGCCCCACGCACCCGGCCCGCTCGACGAGTTGGACCGAAAGATCATCGCGGCGCTGACCGCGAACGCCAGGACCAGCTTCGCCGAGATCGGCTCGGCCATCGGCCTGTCGGCCACCGCGGTCAAGCGCCGGGTGGACCGGATGCGCGAGACCGGCGTGATCACCGGCTTCACCGCCACGGTCCGGCCCTCGGCGCTCGGCTGGCGCACCGAGGCGTACATCGAGGTGTACTGCGACGGCGCGGCCCCGCCCCGGCGCATCGCCGAAGTCGTCCGCCGGTACCCGGAGATCACCGCTGCGATGACGGTCTCCGGGGGCGCCGACGCGCTGCTGCACGTCCGCGCGACCGATGTCGAGCACTTCGAAGAGGTGCTGGAACGCATCCGCACCGAGCCCTTCATCCGCAAGACGATCAGTTACATGGTCCTCTCGCACCTGATTCCGGACAGCCCGGAGGCGGGCGCCGGCTCGTCGGCGGTACAGGGATACGGCCCCGACTCCCCCGCGTCCGCCCGCCCCGCGGGGAACACCGGCACCACCTGATCCACCGACGCAGCAACCCTGCGCCGACCGGCCTCTTTACGCACGTTCACTGCGCCGGTGCGCAGCGTTCCGGCCTTGTCCGGCACAGCCGCGGCTTCCTACCGTTATGGGCATCCCTGCGTCACCTCCCAGTGACCCCGTGTCACTCGGGTGACGCCCCCTGCCCGTCCGCGGATCGGAGGACCCCGCCGTGCCCGAACCCGTGTCCGTACCCGTGCCCGCACCGGTACGCGAGCCCGTGAACGAGGCGGCGCTGCGCACGATCGTGCGCCCGCCCCGTGTACCGCGCCCGCGGCGCTTCTTGCTCTGCGAGCCCCGGTACTTCGATGTGCAGTACGCCATCAACCCCTGGATGCGCGACGGCGCGCCCGTCGACACCGAGCTCGCCCAGCGGCAGTGGGCAGCGCTGGTCCAGGCGTACCGCGACCACGGCCACACGGTGGAGACCGTGCCGCCGGTGGCCGGGCTGCCGGACATGGTGTTCGCGGCGAACTCGGCGCTCGTCCTGGGAGGACGCGTGTTCGGTGCGCGCTTCCACGCGCCGCAGCGCCGCCCGGAGTCCGTGGAGTACGAGAAGTGGTTCCGGGCGGCCGGGTTCGAGGTGCACACGCCGGAGGCGGTGTGCGAGGGCGAGGGCGACCTCGTGCCGGTCGGCGGCTACGTCCTGGCCGGTACGGGCTTCCGTACGACACGGGAGGCGCACCGGGAGGTGCAGGAGTTCCTCGGTGTGCCGACGATCGGCCTGCAGCTGGTGGACCCGTACTTCTACCACCTGGACACCGCCCTCTTCCCCCTCGACGACACCAACATCGCGTACTACCCGGAGGCGTTCTCGCCCGGCAGCCGTGAGGTGCTGCGGCGGCTGTTCCCGGACGCGGTGCTCGCCACCCGGGACGACGCGCTGGCGTTTGGCCTCAATTCCGTCTCCGACGGGTGTCATGTCTTCGTTGCCCCGCAGGCCGAGGGGATCGTTGAACAACTCGCCCGTCACGGTTACGTTCCTGTCCCCGTCGACCTGTCGGAGTTCCACAAGGCCGGCGGCGGCATCAAATGCTGCACCCAGGAGGTCCGCTCATGACCGCGCCCACCCGCTTCTCCGCCGCCGGCCCCGCGCCGCAGCCCCCCGCACCGGACGCCCGCTCCTCGGCGGAGCTGATCCGCGCGGAAGGGCCCGTCCTCGCGCACAACTACCACCCGCTCCCGGTGGTCGTGGCGCGCGCCGAGGGCGTGTGGGTCGAGGACGTCGAGGGCCGCCGGTACCTCGACATGCTCGCCGGCTACTCGGCGCTGAACTTCGGCCACCGCCACCCGGCGCTCGTCGAGGCCGCGCACCGTCAGCTCGACCAGGTCACTCTCACCTCACGCGCCTTCCACAACGACCGGCTCGCCGGCTTCGCCGAGGGCCTGGCCGCGCTCACCGGCATGGACATGGTCCTGCCGATGAACACGGGCGCCGAGGCCGTCGAGAGCGGCATCAAGGTCGCCCGCAAGTGGGCGTACGACGTCAAGGGCGTGGCCCCGGACCAGGCCACGATCGTCGTCGCCGCCGACAACTTCCACGGCCGCACGACCACGCTCGTCAGCTTCTCCACCGACCCCGTGGCGCGCGCCGGTTACGGCCCCTACACGCCCGGCTTCCGCGTCGTCCCGTACAACGACCTCGCCGCCCTCGAAGCGGCCGTGGACGAGACCACAGCGGCCGTGCTCATCGAGCCGATCCAGGGCGAGGCCGGCGTCCTCATCCCGGACGACGGCTACCTCACCGGCGTCCGCGAGCTGACCCGGCGGGCCGGCTGCCTGTTCATCGCCGACGAGATCCAGTCCGGCCTCGGGCGCACGGGCCGCACGCTGGCCGTCGAACACGAGTCCGTCGTCCCGGACGTACTGCTCCTCGGCAAGGCGCTCGGCGGCGGCATCGTCCCCGTCTCCGCCGTCGTGGCCCGCCGGGACGTGCTGGAGGTACTGCACCCGGGCGAGCACGGCTCCACCTTCGGCGGCAACCCGCTGGCCGCCGCGGTCGGTTCGGCCGTCATCGACCTCCTGTCGACCGGCGAGTACCAGCGCCGGGCGGCCGAGCTGGGCGAGGTACTGCGTGCCGGTCTCGCCGGTCTGACCGGCAAGGGCGTCACCGGCTTCCGCGCCCGCGGCCTGTGGGCGGGCGTCGACGTCGACCCCGCGCTGGGCACGGGGCGCGAGATCAGTGAGCGCCTCATGCGGGAGGGCGTCCTGGTCAAGGACACCCACGGCTCCACCGTCCGGCTGGCCCCGCCGCTGACCATCACGGAGGACGAACTGTCCTCGGCGATCGAGGCGCTGGGGCGGGTGCTGGGCGAGTAACGCATACGGGGCGGGTGACGCATAGCCATACGCCCTGGCACACAAAAATAGCTGGACGCCTTAGAGCTCGTCCGCAACTATATTCCGCATGACACATATTGATTCACGTTCAGTTGCGGATACGGGCGAGCTCACCTGGCCCGTGGGCTTCCGGGCCTACACCGGGAACGGGGGCCTGCGGGCGCAGGGGGACGACATCTCGATCGTGGCGTCGGACCGGCCGTCGGTCAGCGCCGCGATGTTCACCCGCAGCCGCTTCGCGGGCCCCGCGGTGGTACTCAGCCGGGCGCACGCCGCCGGCGGGCGCCTGCGCGCCGTCACCACCCTGGCGCAGAACGCCAACGTGGCCACCGGCCGGCAGGGCGAGGAGAACGCGGCCGAGGTCGTCGGCCGGGTCGCCGGAATCCTGGGCGTCCCGGCCGACGCCGTACTCATCGGGTCCACCGGGGTGATCGGACGGCCGCTCCCGATGGACGCCATCCGCACGCATCTGGAGGCGACGGCGGAGCGCGGCACGGCGGCCTTCGAGGCGGGCCCCCTCGATGTGGCGCGCGCGATGATGACCACGGACACCCGCCCGAAGACCAGCACCCGGCGCGTCGGCCGGGCCCGCATCGTCGGCGTCGCCAAGGGCGTCGGCATGCTGGAGCCGAACATGGCCACGATGCTGGCGTACGTGTTCACCGACGCGGAGCTCTCCCCCGCCGCGCTGGACACCGCGCTGCGCGGCGCCGTGGAGAAGACCTTCAACTGCCTGAGCGTGGACACCGACACCTCCACCTCCGACACCGTGGCCGCGCTCGCCAACGGGGCGGCGGGGCCGGTCGACCCGGCGGCGTTCTCGGCGGCGCTCGGCGAAGTGTGCCTGGACCTCACCCAGCAGCTGGCGAGCGACGGGGAGGGCGCGAGCAAGCTGCTGCGCGTCACGGTGAGGCAGGCCGCCGACTACGCACAGGCCAAGCGGGTGGCCAAGAGCGTGGTGAACTCTCCGCTGGTCAAGACGGCCGTGCACGGCGCCGACCCGAACTGGGGCCGGGTCGTCATGGCCATCGGCAAGAACACCGAGGACACGGACATCGAGCCGGCGAAGGTGACCGTACGGTTCGGCGAGACCGAGGTGTACCCGGAGGAGCCCGCCGCCGACACCCTCGAAAAGCTGGCCGAGGCGATGCGGCGGGAGGAGGTCGACATCATGATCGGCCTCGGTCTCGGCGACGCCACGGCCACGGTCTACGGCTGCGACCTGACCGCGGGCTACATCCGCGTCAACGCCGACTACACGACCTGACGCACACGGCCTGACCTGCACGGATGCTGCTTCCGAGGGCCGTTGTCAGTGGTCGGGTGCAGACTGACTCGTACCTGGAACAACGGCGTTCGGAGGTGCATTGACATGACGACCCACACGGCTGATGTCCTGCTCGCGGTAGGGACCCGGAAGGGTCTGTTCCTCGGCCGGCGACGGCGGGGCAGGTGGGAGCTGAGCGAGCCCCATTTCCCCGCCCAGGCGGTCTACTCGATCGGTATCGACACCCGCCGCGCCACCCCGCGGCTGCTGGCCGGCGCGGACAGCGCGCACTGGGGCCCTTCGGTTTTCCACTCGGACGATCTCGGCGAGAGCTGGGTGGAGCCGGCGCGCCCGGCGGTCAAGTACCCGGATTATACGGAGACTTCGCTGGAGCGGGTGTGGCAGCTCCAGCCCGCGGGCCCGGCGGCGCCCGACGTGGTCTATGCCGGTACGGAGCCGGGCGCGCTGTTCCGGTCCGAGGACGGCGGCGAGTCGTTCGAGCTGGTGCGGCCACTGTGGGAGCACCCCTCGCACGACGAGTGGGTGCCGGGCGGCGGCGGCCTCGCGGTGCACACGGTGATCACCGACCCGCGCACCGCCGACGCGGTGACGGTGGCCGTGTCCGCCGCCGGGGTATTCCGCACGCTGGACGGCGGGGCGAGCTGGTCGCCGTCCAACACAGGCGTGAAGGCGGTGTTCCTGCCCGACCCGGACCCGGAATTCGGCCAGTGTGTGCACAAGATCGCGCAGGACTCGGTGAACCGCGACCGCCTCTACCTGCAGAACCACTGGGGGGTGTACCGCAGCGACGACGCGGGCGCGCAGTGGACGGACATCGGTTCTGGACTGCCGTCGGACTTCGGTTTCGCGGTCGCCGCGCACCCGCACCGCGGCGACGTGGCATATGTCTTCCCGATCACCGCGGACATGGACCGGGTGCCGGCCGAGCACCGCTGCCGGGTGTTCCGGACCTCCGACGCGGGCGCCAGCTGGGAGGCGCTGAGCGAGGGGCTGCCGCAGGAGGATCACTACGGCACGGTGCTGCGCGACGCGCTGTGCGTGGACGACGGGGATCCGGCGGGCGTGTACTTCGGCAATCGCAACGGCGAGGTGTTCGCCAGCGCGGACGACGGCGACAGCTGGCAGCAGCTCGCCGCCCACCTGCCGGACGTGCTGTGCGTACGGGCGGCGGTGCTGGCGTGAAGCGGCGATCGTGAGCGGGACGGCCGTGAACGGGGCGGCCGTGAACGGGGCGGCCGTTATTCGGGCGATCGGGAGGTGACCGGTGATGGCGTGATCTGTACGCGATCGTGGTCGAAGCTGACCGGAGGGTGGCGAAGGTGACCGGGGGAAGGGGGCACGGGTTGATACGGACCACCGGGCGGCCAGTAGGGTGACGCCGTGGCTGCACGACCTCTCCATGAAATTGTTGAACCGGGCTGGGCCAAGGCACTTGAGCCCGTTGCCGGACGCATCGCCGCGATGGGCGACTTCCTGCGGGCCGAGATCGCCGCGGGACGTACGTACCTCCCGGCCGGCAGCAACGTGCTGCGCGCCTTCCAACAGCCCTTCGACGACGTGCGCGTGCTCATCGTCGGGCAGGACCCCTATCCCACGCCGGGGCATGCCGTCGGGCTCAGCTTCTCGGTGGCACCGGAGGTGCGCCCGCTCCCGGGCAGCCTGGAGAACATCTTCCGCGAGCTGCATTCCGACCTGGGGCTGGGACGGCCGGCCAACGGTGACCTCACGCCGTGGACCAAGCAGGGTGTGCTGCTGCTCAACCGCGCCCTGACGACGGCGCCGCGCAAGCCCGCCGCCCACCGCGGCAAGGGCTGGGAAGAGGTCACCGAGCAGGCGATCCGGGCGCTGGCCGCGCGCGACCGGCCGCTGGTGGCCGTGCTGTGGGGGCGGGACGCGCGCAATTTGCGCCCGCTCCTCGGGCAGGTGCCGTCGGTCGAGTCGGCGCATCCCTCGCCCATGTCCGCAGACCGGGGCTTCTTCGGCTCGCGACCGTTCAGCCGGGTCAACGACCTGTTGGTCAAGCAGGGCGCGCAGCCGGTGTCCTGGCAGCTCCCCTGACCGAGTGGCGCCGCCGTGCCCGCGCGGCGGCGGTGCCGCGACGGACCGGTGGCTGGGCTGACGTGGTGGCCCGACGGCCGTGCTGAGCTGGAGGGATAGTGTGCCAGCATGACCACGAACTCGAACGTGCCGGCGGCGGGCTGGTACGCCGACCCGCAGGGCACGCCTGACCAACTGCGCTGGTGGGACGGCGCCCGGTGGACCGAACACACCCACCCGGGCGGCGGCCAGGGGCAGACCACGGGCCAGGCACAGCAGCAGGCCCAGGGCCAGGATCAGGACCAGGCCCAGCAGTACGGCCGGCCCCAGCAGGCACCCGGCCAGCACCAGCAGGCACCCGGCCAGGGACAGCAACACGGCCAGTCGGAGCACCAGGCACCCGGCCGGCCGCAGCACCAGCAGGTACAGCACCAGCAGGGGCAGGCGCCCGGTGCGCAGCCGATGCCGCAGGCCCAGCCGCAGCCCCAGCCGTTCGGGCAGGGCGCGCCGCAGCAGCAGCCGTACGCCCAGCCGCAGCCGCAGCCGGTCGCACAGCCGCCGTACCCGGGCGGGCAGCCGCAGCCGGGCGCGCAGCAGCCGATGCCGGGTGGCCAGCCCATGCCGGGCGGGCAGCCGCAGGGGTACGGCCATCCCCAGCAGCCCGGTGTCGCGCCGGGCGGTGCCGCGCCGGCCGGCCCCGGTGGCGGTTCGCTGTTCAGCGAGCCGGTTCTGGTCGTGAACCAGAAGGCCAAGCTGATCGAGATGACGAACGAGTACAGCGTCTTCGACCAGAACGGCAACACCATCGGCTCGGTCGTGCAGGTCGGCCAGAGCACGGCCAAGAAGGTGCTGCGGCTGGTCTCCAGCCTCGACCAGTACATGACCCACAAGCTGGAGATCCGTGACGCGTACGGGCAGCCGCAGCTGGTGCTGACGCGGCCGGCCAAGTTCATCAAGTCCAAGGTGCTGGTGGAGCGCCCGGACGGACAGCCGGTCGGCGAGATCGTGCAGCAGAACGCCATCGGGAAGATCAACTTCGCGCTGGTGGTCAACGGCCAGCAGATCGGCGCGATCAAGGCGGAGAACTGGCGCGCCTGGAACTTCGCCATCGTCGACCACGCCGACCAGGAGATCGCCCGGATCACCAAGACGTGGGAGGGCCTCGCCAAGACGATGTTCACCACGGCGGACAACTACGTCCTGCAGATCCACCAGCAGCTGCCCGACCCGCTGCTGAGCCTGGTGGTCGCCACGGCGCTGACCGTCGACACCGCCCTCAAGCAGGACGCCCGCGGCTTTGGGTGAGACCACACCGGCGCCGGGACCGGAGCTGGTACTCGGCGTCGATTCGGGCGGCTCGGGCCTGCGGATCGCGGTCGCCCGCGCACACGGGAACGCGTGCGGCACCGCAGACGGGAACGAGGCCGCGGCCGCAGGGGCACCGGCCCCGGCGCGGCGGCTGCGCACGGTCGTCTTCCGGGAGCCAGTGCGTACGGGACCGGACGGCATCGACCCGGACGACCTGCTCGGCCGGCTCCTGCCGACGGCCGGTTCGCTGCTGCGCGAGGCGGGCGGCGACGGGCGGTGCGCCGCGGTGTGCGTGGGCGCGGCCGGCATGGGCACGCTCGGCGACGGCCTGCGTGCCGCGCTGCCGGCCGCGCTGTCCCACGCGCTCGGCACGGACCGGCTGGCCCTCGCGGCCGACGCGGTCACCGCGTACGCGGGCGCACTCGGCCAGCACCCCGGGGCAGTGGTCGCGGCCGGCACCGGCATGGTCGCGCTGGGCACGGACCTGACCCCGGCGACCGGCTGGCGGCGCGCCGACGGCTGGGGCCACCTGCTGGGCGACTGCGGCAGCGGCGCCTGGATCGGCCGGGCGGGGCTGGAGGCGGCGATGCGCGCGCACGACGGCAGGCCCGGCGGTTCGGCGGCGCTGCTGGCCCGCGCCGAAGCGGTGTTCGGGCCGGTCACGGGCCTGCCCGGCAAGCTGTATCCGCGCGCGGACCGGCCCGCCGTGCTGGCCTCCTTCGCACCCGAGGTCGCGCGCTGCGCCGCCGAGGACAAGTTCGCCGCCGCCATCCTCGACGAGGCCGCCCATCACATCGCCGACGCCGCGGCCGCGGTCTGCCCGCCGGCGGCCACGCCCACCGGCCGGGCCGTCGCGTACACCGGCGGTCTCTTCAAGATGGGGGAACCGCTGCTGGAGCCGTTGCGCGCGGCGCTCGCGGTGCGGCTGCCCGGCGTGCGTCTCCGCGCGGCGGACGGCGATCCGCTGGACGGCGCGCTGCTGATCGCGTCGGCGGTGGCGCGGGACGCGCTGCGGCTGCCCACCGACGACCGGCTTTTGCACGTCGCGCGGTGAGCACACGGACTGGCCCGCCTCGCCGCATTAACATTCGCGAACACACTCACCGCCCACGCCACCCC
>NZ_NHSG01000345.1:0-4219 GCF_020024005.1 Streptomyces purpurogeneiscleroticus | reverse complement strand
GACGGCGGGGGCCTCCCGTTCCGCGGGGGTGGGGAAGCCGCCGGTGATCAGTTCCAGCAGCTCGATGGTGCCCAGGCCCTCCTTGCTGCCGTCGGCGGCGGGCGCCGCGGCCAGTACGGGGTGGAAGCTGCCGCGCGCGACGGCGGTCTCCAGGTCGCCGATGAGCGTCTTGATGTCGATGTCCTCGCCGCCGAGGTAGCGGTCCATCAGGGACTCGTCCTCGCTCTCGGCGATGATCCCCTCGATGAGGCGGTTGCGGGCCTCCTCGATGAGGGGCAGCTCGCCGGTCTCGGGATCGCGCTCCTTCCTGCTGCCTCCGGAGTAGTCGTACACGCGCTGGGAGAGCAGCCCGATCAGGCCGTGCACGGGGGCGTGGCCGTCGGCGCCGGCCTCGCCGTACAGCGGGAGGTACAGCGGCAGCACGGCGTCGGGGTCCTCGCCGCCGAAGGCGCTGCGGCAGGTCTCGGTCATATCGTCGAAGTCGGCGCGGGCGGCTTCGAGGTGGGTGATCACTATGGCGCGGGGCATTCCCACGGCCGCGCACTCGTCCCAGACCATTCGGGTGGCGCCGTCCACGCCGTCCGCCGCCGAGACAACGAAAAGGGCCGCGTCCGCTGCCCGCAGACCGGCCCTCAGCTCCCCGACGAAATCGGCGTATCCGGGAGTGTCCAATAGATTGATTTTGATCCCGTCCCATTCGACCGGGACCAGGGAGAGCTGTACGGAGCGTTGCTGCCGGTGCTCGATCTCGTCGTAGTCGGAGAGGCAGCCGCCGTCCTCCACCCGGCCCGCCCTGTTGACCGCGCCCGACGCGAGCGCGAGGGCTTCGACCAGGGTGGTCTTCCCCGATCCGCTGTGGCCGACCAGCACCACATTCCGTACGGAGGAGGGGTGGTCGACCGCCGCTGCCCTGCCGGCGGCTCCTGGATGTGTGCTCGTCTTGTCACCCATGTTCTGCCTCCAGGTCGACACTCTGCGGTGTTCCGAGCTTTCCACCGAGGTCATGGTGCGTCCATACATCGCACAAGGGACGATAGGGGATCTTGGGTATGGCCGGGGATCATGCGGGACAAGCCCGAACGGGTGCACAGGGCACCCGTGTACGGCCGCCAACTGCCCCCTTCCGCCGTGGTCGTGGCGCTGTGCGCGCTCCCGGCCCGGTGCGCCGGGCGGGTGGCGGGGGAGCCTCCGGCGCGCCTCGGGGGCGGCCGTGAGCCGTGGTGCGTTCGCAAAGCGCCGAGGACGGCTGGCTACGATGGGCCAGCCGGTGGCCCCACTGACCGCGCGGCCCGCACACAACCTCCGGGAAGGCCATGCTGAACAAGTACGCGCGTGCGTTCTTCACGCGTGTTCTCACGCCGTTCGCCGCCCTGCTCATCCGCCTCGGCATCAGCCCCGACGTGGTCACCGTCCTCGGTACCGCCGGCGTGGTCGCCGGTGCGCTGGTCTTCTACCCGCTGGGCGAGTTCTTCTGGGGCACCGTCGTCATCACCCTGTTCGTCTTCTCGGACCTGGTCGACGGCAACATGGCACGGCAGCTGGGCCGCTCCAGCCGCTGGGGCGCCTTCCTGGACTCCACCCTCGACCGGGTCGCCGACGCGGCGATCTTCGGCGGACTCGCCCTCTGGTACGCGGGCCGCGGCGACGACCTGATGCTCTGCGCGGTGACGATCTTCTGCCTCGCCTCCGGCCAGGTCGTCTCGTACACCAAGGCGCGCGGCGAGAGCATCGGCCTCCCGGTCAACGTCAACGGCCTGATCGAGCGCGCCGAACGCCTGGTGATCTCGCTGGTGGCCTGCGGCTTCTCCGGCCTCCACAAGTTCGGCGTGCCCTGGATCCAGAACCTGCTCCCGATCGCCCTGTGGATCGTGGCCATCGGCAGCGCGGTCACCCTGGGCCAGCGGGTGGTCACCGTACGCCGGGAGTCCGCCGAGGCGGACGCCGTGGGGGGAGAGAGCGCGTGAAGCTCGACATCACCAAGCTGCCCGGTCTCGACAGGCTGCTGGACACGGGGAAACTGTCCGACACGCTCTACGGCCTCGGCTGGGCCACGGTCAAGAAACTGCCCGAGCCGGTCGCCGTACGGCTGGGCGAACGCATCGCCGACGCCGTCTGGAAGCGGCGCGGCAAGGGCGTACGGCGCCTGGAGGCCAATCTCGCGCGGGTCGTCCCCGACGCCTCCCCGCAGGCCCTCTCCCGGCTCTCCCGGGCCGGTATGCGCTCCTACATGCGGTACTGGATGGAATCCTTCCGCCTCCCGGCCTGGAGTCGCGAGCGGGTCCGCCGCAGCGTGGACGTCACCGACATCCAGTACCTCGCCGAGGCCCTGGACAGCGACCGCGGCGTCATCCTCGCCCTGCCCCACATGGGCAACTACGACCTGGCCGGCGTCTGGGTCACCCGCGCCCTCGGCGTGCCCTTCGCCACCGTCGCCGAGCGCCTGAAGCCCGAATCGCTCTACGACCGGTTCGTCGCCTACCGCGAGAGCCTGGGCATGGAGGTACTGCCGCACACCGGCGGCGCGGCCTTCGGCATACTCGCCCGGCGGCTCCGCGCCGGCGGCCTGATCTGCCTGGTCGCCGACCGCGACCTGTCCGCCTCCGGCATGGAGGTCAAGTTCTTCGGCGAGGCCGCCAAGATGCCCGTGGGACCGGCCATGCTCGCGCTCCAGACCGGCGCGGTGCTGCTGCCCGTCACCTTGTGGTACGACGGTACGCCCGTCATGCGGGGCCGTGTACATCCCGGGATCGAGGTACCCGAGACCGGTACGCGCACCGACAAGGCCGCCGCGATGACCCAGGCCCTGGCCGACGCCTTCGCCTCGGGCATCGCCGAGCACCCGGAGGACTGGCACATGCTGCAGCGACTGTGGCTCGCCGACCTGGAGCCGCGTGGTGCGGGCGTCCGAGAGACGGAGACGCCTTGAGGATCGGGATCGTCTGCCCCTACTCGTGGGACGTCCCGGGCGGCGTCCAGTTCCACATCCGCGACCTCGCCGAGCATCTGATCCGGCTCGGCCACGAGGTCTCCGTACTCGCTCCGGCCGACGACGAGACACCGCTCCCGCCGTATGTCGTCTCCGCCGGACGTGCCGTACCCGTCCCGTACAACGGTTCGGTTGCCCGGCTCAACTTCGGCTTCCTCTCCGCCGCCCGGGTACGCCGCTGGCTGCACGACGGCGCGTTCGAGGTCATCCACATCCACGAACCGGCCTCCCCGTCCCTCGGCCTGCTGGCCTGCTGGGCCGCCCAGGGCCCCATCGTGGCGACCTTCCACACCTCCAACCCGCGCTCCCGCGCCATGATCGCCGCGTACCCGATCCTCCAGCCCGCGCTGGAGAAGATCAGTGCGCGGATCGCGGTCAGCGAGTACGCCCGCCGGACGCTGGTGGAACACCTCGGCGGCGACGCGGTGGTGATCCCCAACGGCGTCGACGTCGACTTCTTCGCCCGCGCCGAGCCGAAGAAGGAGTGGCAGGGCCGCACCATCGGCTTCATAGGCCGCATCGACGAGCCCCGCAAGGGCCTCCCCGTCCTGATGAAGGCCCTGCCCGAAATCCTCGCCGAGGTCCCCGACGCGCGGTTGCTGGTCGCCGGGCGTGGTGACGAGAAGGAAGCCGTCGCCGGCCTCCCCGCGGAATTCCGCTCCCGCGTCGAATTCCTCGGCATGGTCACCGACGAGGACAAGGCGCGCCTGCTCCGCAGCGTCGACCTCTACGTCGCCCCCAACACGGGCGGCGAGTCCTTCGGCATCATCCTCGTCGAGGCGATGTCCGCGGCCGCGCCCGTCCTCGCCAGCGACCTCGACGCCTTCGCCCAGGTCCTGGACCAGGGCGAGGCGGGCGAACTCTTCACCAACGAAAACGCGGACGCGCTCGCCGCGGCTGCCATCCGGCTGCTCCGCGACCCGGCGCGGCTGGCGGAGCTCCGGGAGCGCGGCGCCCGCCATGTACGGCGATTCGATTGGTCGACGGTGGGGGCCGACATCCTCGCGGTGTACGAGACGGTCACCGACGGGGCGGCGTCGGTGGACACGGATGAACGGGTGGGCCTGCGTGCCCGCTGGGGCCTAAAAACAAGCCCGTCCGGCGACTGAGAACGAGCCCGAAGGGCGAGACCAGGGGCGCGGGGAACTGCGCGACCGGCCACGACGGCGCGGCAGCCGGCAACGGACCCCGCCGGGCACGGCGCGCCCCCGTGCCGGAGCCCGCCCCCGCGAG
>NZ_NHSG01000344.1:0-43109 GCF_020024005.1 Streptomyces purpurogeneiscleroticus | reverse complement strand
GCGCGGGCGGCGCGGCCTGCGGCCGGGGCCGCGGCGTGCTGCCGGTGCGTCCGTCGGTCCGGCCGGCACCGTCGGCGCCGTTCGCGGCGGCGTCCTCGCCGACCGGCTTGCGCACCACGACCGGCGGGATCGGCCGCGACCCCGGAATGTTGATCTTGATGCGGGTGGTCAGCGTGGTCTCGGTCCTGGGCTCCCCCGGCCGCGCCGCTACCGCCTCGTCGGCGTCGCCCTGGCGGTTTCCGTACGGCGGGGTTCCCGAGGGGTAGGCGGCAGCGCCGCGCCCCTGGGGCCCGGAGGACGAACTGTCAGATTCACGACTCAAAGCAGGATCTCCCGGTTGGCTCCGCCGCTCGTCATCGACGTGCTTGGGCGGCTCGGCGGCGCGCACCACCATACTGTCCGGCGCGGGCGGGGATCCGGGGTGCGGAGGAACGCTCCCCGTACGGACGCCTGCCCGCGCCGCCGAACAAGGGCCGCGGACGGCCCGTCACATGCCACGTCGTACCGCACCCAGGTGCGCCGGGCGACCCATGGACGTCGTGGTACAGATCACAGCGACGGCGATGCCGCCCAGCAGGAAGGCATAGGCCCCCAGCCCGGCACCGAAGACGAAATCGCCCTCGGCGCGCGTCGTGCTGAGCGCGATCACCGTCACCAGCCAGACGGCGGCCGGGACCAGCGCCCCGACAACCGATACGGCCGCCCGCGCGCCCCCGGTGAACAGCGCCGCGGCACCCGCCAGCGCGAGCAGCAGGCCGCCGGGGAACCACGCCCCCTGGACCAGCGCCCCGGCCACCGCTACCAGCGCGCCGAGGACGACCAGGAGCACGTACAGCCCGGCCTTCAGCACGCCGCCGGGCGGCGTCTCCGACTGCCGCGGCGCCTTGGCCTCGGTGGCCCCGGCGCCGCCGCCGGCCGCCCGGCTGCGCCTGTCCGCCCCGTCGTTGCCGCTCATCGCGCCGTCTCCCTCGTGTCCGCGGCCGTATCCGGCCCGTCCTGCGTCCGTACGCCCGCGAAGAGGTCGTCCTCGCGCTCACCTTCCCGCGCGCCGGACGTGCCGCGCACGAGACGGTAGTGCTCGTCGCCCAGCAGCGGCTGGCCGAGATCGTTGGAGAGCGCGAAGAAGGGGCCGTCCACGGCGATCTGGGTGACGTGCGCGCGCATCGCAGCGGCCTTTGCCGCGCCGTGCTCGGGCGCGGCCGCGATCGAGGCGGTGACCTGGTCGTCCGGCACCACTCCGGGGACGTCGTCCACAGCGGCGACGCCGGGGAAGGACAGCCCGGCCGCGTGCAGCCGCTCGAAACCCTCCTCGACCACGGAGCGCGGATTGCAGTTCCAGTAGACCTTCTCGATCACGTGGGCCGCGCCGAGCTCCGGCCGGAAGGCGGGGTCGGCGGCCAGCTCCGCGGCGCGCATCGCGACCCGGTGGGCCTGGATGTGGTCGGGGTGGCCGTAGCCGCCGTCCGGGTCGTAGGTGACCAGGACCTGCGGGCGTACCTCGCGGACCACCTCGACCAGGTCGCCCGCGGCCGTGTCCAGGTCGGCCTGCCAGAAGGCGTCCGGACGGTCGTTCTGGGGCGCGCCCATCATCCCGGAGTCGCGGTAGCGGCCCGGGGCGCCGAGCAGGCGGTGGTCGGTGACACCCAGCTCGGCCATTGCGGCGGCCAGTTCGCCGCTGCGGTACGGGCCGAGCACGTCGTCCTTGTCGGCGGCCAGATGCGCGAGGTGCGGCGGGATGACCTCGCCCTCCTCGCCGAGAGTGCAGGTCACCAGCGTGACGAGGGCGCCCTCGGCCGCGTATTTGGCCATGGTGGCGCCGTTGTTGATCGACTCGTCGTCCGGGTGCGCGTGCACCAGCAGCAGACGGCGGGCGGGAAGGTCGGACATGGGGACAGCGTACGAGCCGTACGTGCGGCACGGGGAACCCGACCGGATGATCCACCCGGTCGGGCCCGCTGCCGCACGTCACGGCCGCCGGGGCGGCCGCGGTCGGCTCAGAACTTGATGCCGCCGATCATCCCGGCGATGTTGGTCGTCAGCTCTCTGATGGTGGGAGCGATCGTCGAGCTCGCGATGTAGAAGCCGAGCAAGATGCACACGACTGCGTGGCCCGCCTTCAAGCCTGACTTCTTCACCAGCAGGAAGACGATGATCGCCAGCAGCACCACCGCCGAAATCGAGAGTGCCACGGCGGTCACCTCCAAGTACGCACGGACGGAACGGGATTGGGCAGGTACAGGCCCCGGCCCTTTGGCCAATGGCTCCATACCCACACGCCTCAGCGATCATAACTATCGGCACGCACGCATATGCAGGTGCACGGGTGCAGAGTGGGGGCGCACACGATCTTCACGAGAGCGGCCACGGTGAGCCCCGTGGCCCTTACGCTCGGCCCATGACCGGACAGCTCTCATTTCCCCGGCAGCACGCGCGCACCCAGCGCTTCAGCCTGGGCGTGCCGCGCGGCTTCAGCATCTCGCCGGATAGTACGCGCGTCGTCTTCCTCCGCTCCCGATCCGGCACCGATCGGGCGAATCTGTTGTGGGTCCATGACCTTGACGCCGGGCGCGAGTACCCCGCGGCCGACCCGGCGGGGCTGCTGGGCGGCACCGACGAGGAACTGTCGCCGCAGGAGAAGGCGCGTCGGGAGCGGACCCGTGAGGGCTCGGCCGGCGTGGTCGGCTACGCCACCGACGCGGCCGTGGAACTGGCCGCCTTCCCCCTCTCCGGCCGGCTGTTCGTCTCCGAGCTGCGGGCCGGCACCTGCCGCGAACTGCCCGTCCCCGGCCCGGTGGTGGACCCGCGTCCGTCCCCGGACGGGCGGTACGTCGCGTACGTCGCGGAGGGCGCGCTGCGGGTCGTGCCCGTGGCGGGCGACGGCACGGCCGACGTTGACGGCTCACGGGACGGCGCACGAGACGGCGACCGTGCGCTGGCGGCGCCGGACGGACCGCACGTCACCTGGGGCCTCGCGGAGTTCATCGCGGCCGAGGAGATGAGCCGGTACCGCGGCTTCTGGTGGTCGCCGGAGAGCGACCGGCTGCTGGCCGCGCGGGTCGACGACTCCCCCGTACGGCGCTGGTGGATCGCCGACCCGGCGCACCCGGACAAGGCGCCCGCCGAGGTGGCCTATCCGGCGGCCGGCACGCCCAACGCCGAGGTCACGCTGGCCCTGCTGGGCCTGGACGGGGAGCGCACGGACGTCGTCTGGGACCGCGAGCGCTACCCGTATCTGGCCCGGGTGCACTGGTCCCCCGCCGGCCCGCCGCTGCTCCTGGTGCAGTCCCGCGACCAGCGCTCGCAGCGCTATCTGGCGGTCGACACCGATACGGGCGCGACGCGCCTGGTGCACGCCGACGAGGACCCGGTCTGGGTCGAGCCCTATCCGGGCGTGCCGGCCTGGACGCCCGACCGGCGGCTGGTGCGGATCGCCGACGAGGGCGGCGCGCGCAAACTCTTCGTGGGGGACCGGCCGCTGACGTCCGCGCCGCTGCACGTGCGCGGAGTGCTCGATATCGGCCAGGAAGATGTCCTGTTCTCAGCGAGCGGCGAGGACCTGCACGACGTGGGGGTCTACCGGGCCTGGTACCGCGGCAGCGGCGACCAGGGCGGCTGGGAGCGGGTGACGGAGCGCCCGTACGCCTCGTACTCCTCCGCGGTGCGCGTGGGCGAGGTGGCCGTCGTGTCGCACATGTGCGCGGAGCGGCCCGGGGCGCAGGTGGAGGTCCTGCGGCTGAGCGCCGACGGCAAGGAGACCCGGCTCGCGGAGATTCCGTCGCACGCGGAGACGCCGGTGCTCGCCGCCCGGCCGCGGTTCGTGACGGCGGGCGAGCGGGAGATCCCGTGCGCGGTGCTGCTGCCGACCGGTTACGAGGAGGGGGACGGGCCGCTGCCGGTGCTGCTGGACCCGTACGGCGGGCCGCACGCGCAGCGCGTGCTGGCGGCGCACAACGTCTTCCTCACCTCGCAGTGGTTCGCCGACCAGGGGTTCGCCGTGGTGGTCGCCGACGGCCGGGGCACGCCGGGCCGCTCCCCCGCCTGGGAGAAGGCGATTTCGCGGCGGGTCGCGGAGGTGGTGCTGGAGGACCAGGTCGACGCGCTGCACGCGCTGGCAGAGCGTTTCCCGCTGGATCTGGACCGGGTGGCCATCCGCGGCTGGTCCTTCGGCGGGTATCTCGCCGGGCTGGCCGCGCTGCGCCGCCCGGACGTCTTCCACGCGGCGGTGGTGGGCGCGCCCGTCACCGACCAGCGGCTGTACGACACCCACTACACCGAGCGGTACATGGGCCACCCGGACGAGGATCCGGATTCCTACGTAAGGAATTCCCTGGTCACGGACGCGGGCCTGGTGGAAGCGGCCGATCAGCACCGGCCAATGATGATCATTCATGGGCTGGCCGACGACAATGTGGTCGTGGCGCATTCGCTGCGGTTCTCCTCGGCACTGCTGGCCGCCGGCCGGCCGCACGAAGTACTCCCGCTGTCCGGGGTGACCCATATGACGCCCCAGGAACAAGTGGCCGAAAATCTGCTCCTTCTGCAAGTCGCATTCCTCAAGCGGAGCCTCGGCCTCTCCTAAGTACGGGAGAACGGGGCGAAAAGCGACCGGCCGGGGAGGCTGTTGGCCTCCCCGGCCGGTCCACGGCACCCGCACGGCCGTACGCTGTCGAGGATGGCGCGTTCGTATATCGGTGCTGCGACAGCCAAGTGTCCTTCTTGTTAAGGATGTTCGGGACGAAATGTCTCGCATGCCGTACACCTCCGGTAACTGTCAAGCACGCCGTGGCGTCAATCTGCGCAATCTTCGCTCAAGAAGCGAACAAGGTGGCTACGGTCCGTCCGCAGACTCTTGACTCCGCCGTAAATCACTTGCGAAAGTCCGCTCAACCAGCGGTGCAACTCTGTGCCGCTTCATGTTCCAAGAGAACTCGGCGCGGGGGCACTTCGCGATGACTAGTCCATCCCAGACCGCGGTTTCCAAGACCGACACCCCAGGACTTGGACCCGACGGGCTGAGCAAGGGAAAGGACCGCAAGGGCGGCGAATTGGTCGGCCGTTCGCCGGGCCAATTGATGTGGGCCCGCTTCCGGCGTGACCGCGTCGGAGTGATCAGCGCCTACGTCGTCCTGTTCTTCTTCGCCGTCGGCCTGCTGGCCCCGGTCATCTCCATGCTGTACGGCAAGGACCCCTACACGCGGTACGGCATGCTCACGCCGGGTCTGCTGACGAACGGTTACCCGACCCAGCCCAACGGCGGCATCTCCAGCGAGTTCTGGTTCGGCATCGAACCGACCCTGGGACGCGACGTGTTCATGCAGCTCGTCTACGGGATCCGCACCACGCTCTTCACCGCGCTCGCGATCACCATCGCCTCGGTGCTCACCGCCATCGTGCTGGGTGTGGCGGCCGGGTACTTCGGCGGCAAGACCGACTACTTCATCGGCCGGGTCATCGACCTGCTGATGGCCTTTCCGAACCAGCTCTTCTTCGTCGCCTTCGTCCCCGTCGTGGGCGCCGTCTTCGTCGCCCCCGAGGACGCCATGCCGACCTGGCTGCGCGCATCCATCCTGATCCTGGTGATGTGGTTCCTGGGCTGGATGAGCCTGGCGCGGCTGCTCCGCGGGCAGGTCCTCTCGCTGCGCGAACGGGAGTTCATCGAGGCGGCGAAGGTCTCCGGAGCCTCACCGGCCCGCATCATCCGGCGTGAACTGCTGCCCAACGTGGTGACGCCGATCCTGGTCCAGACGACGTACATGCTCCCGAACTTCGTGACGTCCATTGCGGGCCTGTCCTTTCTGGGCGTCGGCTTCGTCGAACCCACCCCGGACTGGGGGCGGATGTTCGCCAACGCCGCCGACTACTACCGCAACGACATCACGTACCTCTTCTTCCCCGGCCTGGCGATGGTCATCTTCATCGTCGCCTTCAACCTGCTCGGGGACTCGGTCCGGGACGCTTTCGACCCGAAGCGGGCTCGATGAGATCCGTTCCGTGGGGGGTGCTGCCACCCCGGCACCGCATGAGTCAGGCAGCAGCAACGGATCAACGACAGGCAGGTGCATACACCGTCATGAGCAGCAACCGTACGCGCAGAACTCACGCCACCCTGGTCGCGCTGGCCGCCGGCGCACTCGTCCTCACCGCATGCAGCAGCGGCGCGGGCACCGGCACCGGTGACGGCTCGGGCGACCGTTCGCACGCCGAGAAGCAGCGCGAGCAGATCGCGTTCGGCGACGCCGCGGCGTCCAAGGGAGCGGCCGAGGAGGTGCCGGGCGCCCAGAAGGGCGGCACCATCAAGGTCTACCAGCGCGACACCTACTCGCACCTGGACCCGGCGCAGATCTACGTCAGCGACGAGGGCGCGCTCGCCACGCTGCTGTTCCGCAAGCTGACGACCTACCACATGGACAACAAGGGCAAGTACACCGTCGTCGGTGACCTCGCCACGGACAGCGGCCAGTCCTCCGACGGCGGCAAGACCTGGAAGTACACCCTCAAGGACAACGTGAAGTGGGAGGACGGCTCCCCGGTCACCGCCAAGGACATCCGGCACTCGATCGAGCGGACGTTCGCGCCCTTCATCACCGACGGCCCGTACTACCTCCAGCAGTGGCTCGCGGACACGAACTCCACGGACTACCGCAAGCTCCTGAAGGACGGCCCGTACAAGGGCAAGCACCTTCCGGACAGCATCCTGGAGACGCCGGACGACAAGACCATCATCTTCCACTTCAAGTCGCCCCACCCGGACCTGCCCTACGCGCTGGCCATGGCCGGCTACGCCGCGGTGCAGGAGAAGAAGGACACCAAGGAGAAGTACGACAAGGCCCCGCAGTCCTCGGGCCCGTACAAGATCAAGCCGGGGTCCTTCAAGTCCGGCAAGGGCATGACGCTGGTCCGGAACCCGGAGTGGGACCCGAAGACGGACAACTCCCGCCACCAGTACGTCGACAAGTTCGACATCCAGTTCGGCGTGTCCTACCCCGACTCGACCCAGCGTCTGATCGCGGACAACGCCGACAACCAGACGGCGATCAGCTTCAACAACCAGGTCGACGCGGCCAGCATGCAGACCGTGGCCAACGACCCGAAGGTCAAGAAGCGGTCGACCTCGGGTTACCAGCCCTACGTCGGCGTCATCAACTTCAACATGAAGCGGATCAAGGACAAGAAGGTCCGCGAGGCCCTCGCCTACGCGATGCCGACGCAGGCCGTCCTGGACGCCTACGGCACCCCGGGCGGCGGCGAGCTGGCGGGCAGCTACATCAGCCCGACGGTCACCGGGTACAAGGACATCGACCCCTACGGCAAGCTGAAGAAGCCGCTGGGTGACGTGGCGAAGGCGAAGAAGATCCTGAAGGAAGCCGGCAAGACAGGCATGAAGATCACCTTCGCCTACATGAACGCGCCGGAGCCGCAGAAGTACTCGGTCTCCATCGTCGACAACCTCAAGAAGGCCGGCTTCGACGTCCAGCCGAAGGACCTGCCCTCCGACACGTACTACGACGTGGTCGGCAAGGTCGACAACAAGTTCGACATCTACGCGTCGGCGTGGGGCGCGGACTGGCCGAGCGCCTCGACCGTGCTGCCGCCCACCATGGACGGCCGGCAGATCCAGGACGGCTCGCCGAACTACGCGCACTACGACAACCCGGCGGTCAGCAAGGAGATGGACCGCATCTCCAAGATGTCCGACCAGGAGAAGGCGTCCGAGGAGTGGTTCAAGCTCAACGAGAAGATTCTCAAGGAGGACCTGCCGGCGATCCCGACCTTCTACTACAAGCAGATCCAGCTGCACGGTTCCAAGATCGGTGGCGTCGTGAACAACGACATCATCAGCGGTGTCGACCCGACGAAGCTGTTCGTCAAGAAGTAACCGCGCCCTCGCGCCGGTAACCCTGGCGCCCGGTGTGCCCGTCCGGACCGGACGGGCACACCGCGCGGTCCCCACCCACCTCCTTCCGCTGCCCCACGAGAGCTGCGATCTGCCATGCTTCGTTTCCTTTTCCGCCGGTCCCTCGGCGCGATCGTGATCCTGCTGCTGATCAGCGCGTTCACCTTCTTCCTGTTCTTCGCCGCCCCACGGGATCCCGCGCTGCTGTCCTGCGGAAAGAACTGCACCCCGGACGCCATCGCCCTGATTCACAAGAATCTCGGCCTGGACAAGCCGATCCCCGTCCAGTACTGGGACTTCATGTCCGGCATCGTGACCGGTCGCGACTTCGCCCAGGGCCCGTGCCCGGCCCCGTGCTTCGGCTACTCGTTCGCCAACGGGGACCCCGTCTGGGACACCATCATCGACCGTTTCCCGACCACCATCTCGCTGACCATCGGCGGCGCGGCGGTCTTCCTCACGGTCGGCCTGAGCACCGGCATGATCGCCGCCTGGAAGCAGGGCAAGCTGGTCGACAAGGTCTTCAGCTCCGCCTCGCTGGTGCTGAGCTCAATGCAGATCTACTTCATCGGCCCCATCGTGCTGGCCCTGCTGGTGTACAACCTCGAGATCCTGGGCCAGCCGAAGTACGTCAATTTCACGGACAATCCGGCCGCCTGGTTCATGGGGCTGCTGATCCCCTGGTGCGTGCTGTCGGTCATCTTCACCGCGCAGTACACCCGTATGGCGCGCTCCTCGATGATCGAGCAGCTGGCCGAGGAACACGTCCGTACCGCACGCGCCAAGGGCATGACCCGGGGGACGGTCTTCTTCCGGTACGCCTGGCGAGGGTCCCTCATCCCCATCGTCACCATCTTCGGCATCGACCTCGGGTCGCTCTTCGGCGGCGCGATGATCACGGAGCAGACCTTCGCCCTGCCGGGCCTGGGCACCCTCGCGGTGCAGTCCGTGCAGAACACCGACCTGCCCATGGTCATGGGCGTGATGCTGTTCGCGGCGACCTTCATCGTCCTCTTCAACATCATCGTCGATGCCTGCTACGCGTTCATCGACCCGCGCGTGCGCCTGTCCTAGGAGAGCCACCAGTGACCACACTCACCAAGACCGAAGGCGCACCGGTCCCGACCGGATCGGACCCCTTCCTGTCGGTACGCGACCTGTACGTGCGGTTCTCCACCGAGGACGGCATCGTCAAGGCCGTCGACGGGCTCTCCTTCGACCTGAGCAAGGGCCAGACGCTCGGCATCGTCGGCGAGTCCGGCTCCGGCAAGTCGGTAACGAACCTCGCCGTTCTGGGCCTGCACAACCCCGCCTCCACCGAGATCACCGGCGAGATCACGCTGGACGGCCAGGAGCTGACCGGCGCGACCGAGCGCACGCTGCAGAAGCTCCGCGGCAACAAGATGGCGATGATCTTCCAGGACCCGCTGACGGCGCTCTCGCCGTACTACACGGTGGGCCGGCAGATCGCCGAACCGTTCATCAAGCACACCGGCGCGAGCAAGCGCGAGGGCCGGCAGCGCGCCATCGAGATGCTGACCAAGGTCGGCATCCCGCAGCCGAACCTGCGGGTGGACGACTACCCGCACCAGTTCTCCGGCGGTATGCGCCAGCGCGCCATGATCGCCATGGCGCTGGTCTGCAACCCCGCGCTGCTCATCGCGGACGAGCCGACCACCGCGCTCGACGTCACCGTGCAGGCGCAGATCCTGGACCTCCTCAAGGACCTCCAGCAGGAGTTCGGCTCGGCGATCATCCTGATCACCCACGACCTCGGCGTGGTCGCCAACATGGCCGACGAGCTGCTGGTGATGTACGCCGGGCGGGCGGTCGAGCGCGGCACGGTCAAGGACATCCTCACCACGCCGCAGCACCCGTACGCCTGGGGCCTGCTGGGCTCGATGCCGCGCCTGTCGGCCAGCGTCGACGAGCCGCTGCACCCGATCCCCGGCACCCCGCCGAGCCTGCTCAACCCGCCGTCCGGCTGCCCCTTCCACCCGCGCTGCGCCTTCACCTCGGAGGTGGGCGGCACCCGCTGCGCCGACGAGCGGCCGCTGCTGGCGCCGGGGCGCGCCTCGGCCTGCCACCTGAGCGCCGAGCAGAAGCACACCTTCTTCACCGAGCAGATCAAGCCCCGGCTGGGCTAGGGAGCGACGACCATCATGAGTGAAGCCACAGACGTCACCCTGCCCGCTCCCCGCGACGCCGTCCCGACGGGCGAGCCGCTGCTGGTCACCGAGGGCCTGACCAAGCACTTCCCGATCATGGGCGGCTTTCCGTTCCGGCGGCGGATCGGCGCCGTGCAGGCGGTGGACGGGCTCGACCTGACCGTGTACGCGGGCGAGACCTTCGGCCTGGTGGGCGAGTCGGGCTGCGGCAAGTCCACGACGGGCCGGCTGCTGACCCGCCTCCTGGAGCCCACCAGCGGCACGATCTCGTACCGGGGCCGGGACATCACCCACGCGAACCGCAAGCAGCTCGCGCCGGTCCGGTCCGAGATCCAGATGATCTTCCAGGACCCGTACTCCTCGCTGAACCCGCGGCAGACCGTCGGCACGATCATCGGCGGCCCGATGGAGATCAACGGGATCAATCCGCCCGGGGGCCGTGAGAAGAAGGTCCGCGAGCTGCTGGAGACCGTCGGCCTCAACCCCGAGCACTACAACCGCTTCCCGCACGAGTTCTCCGGCGGCCAGCGGCAGCGCATCGGCGTGGCCCGCGCCCTCGCCCTGGAACCGAAACTGATCGTCGCCGACGAGCCGGTCTCGGCGCTGGACGTCTCCATCCAGGCCCAGGTCGTCAACCTCCTCCAGGACCTCCAGCGCGAGCTGGGCATCGCGTTCCTCTTCATCGCCCACGACCTGGCGATCGTGCGGCACTTCAGCCAGCGGGTCGCGGTGATGTACCTCGGCAAGGTCGTCGAGGTCGGCGACCGCGAGTCCATCTACACCCGGCCGCGCCACCCGTACACGCACGCGCTGCTCTCCGCGGTGCCGGAAGCCCGGCTGGCCGGGGACGACGAGGACGACCGCGAGCGCATCCGGCTCGCGGGGGATGTCCCCTCCCCCGTGAACCCGCCGTCCGGGTGCCGGTTCCGCACGCGGTGCTGGAAGGCGCAGGACAAGTGCGCGACCGAGGAGCCGCCGTTGTTGCAGATCGCGGGGAATGCAGCGGGGCACCTGACGGCGTGCCACTTTCCGGAGGAGCCGACGATTACCTCGCGGGGTGAGGACATTGTCCTGGACCCGGCGCTGGCGGCGATCGAGGAGTCCTCGGACCGGGACTGACGGCCCACCCGCCGTGGGTGGTTCGGTTCGTGGCGGACCGGCCCGCCGCGTCGGTTGCGCGCGCAGTTCCCCGCGCCCCTTACGGGGCGCCCCCTTCAGGGGCGCGGGGAACTGCGCGGCCAGCCACGACGCTGCCGCAGGCGGCTACTCGCTCGGCACGACATGGCGCTCCTCCGCGAAGTGACACGCGGAGGGATGCGCCCGCCCCGCCGCGCCCGCGAACCATTCGGGCACGGCCAACGGCGGTACGACCTCCGCACACACCGGCTGCGCCTTCCAGCACCGCGTGCGAAACCGGCACCCCGAAGGGGGATTCGCCGGCGACGGCACATCACCGGCGAGCAGGATCCGCTCCCGGTGCTCCCGGGCCTCGGGATCGGGGACCGGCACCGCGGAGAGCAGCGCCTGCGTGTACGGGTGCGTCGGGTGCCCGTAGATCTCGTCCTCGGTGCCGGTCTCCACGATCCGGCCCAGGTACATCACCGCCACCCGGTCCGAGATGTGCCGCACCACCGACAGGTCGTGCGCGATGAAGACATACGACAGATCGAACTCGTCCTGCAGCCGCTCCAGCAGGTTCACGACCTGCGCCTGTACGGAGACGTCCAGCGCGGACACCGGCTCGTCCGCGACGATGATCTCGGGCCGCAGCGCCAGCCCCCGCGCGATGCCGATCCGCTGCCGCTGTCCGCCGGAGAACTGGTGCGGATACCGGTTCACGTACTCCGGGTTCAGCCCGACCACGTCCAGCAACTCCTGGACCCGGCGCCGCCGGTCGCCCTTCGGGGCCACCTCCGGATGGATGTCGTACGGCTCGCCGATGATGTCGCCGACCGTCATGCGGGGGTTCAGCGACGTGTAGGGGTCCTGGAAGACCATCTGGATGTTGCGGCGGACCGCCTTCAGCGCGCGCCCGGACAGCCTGGTGATGTCCTCGCCGTGGTACCGGATCGCCCCCGCGGTCGGCCGCTCCAGGCCGACGAGCGTCCGGGCGACGGTGGACTTGCCGCAGCCGGACTCCCCCACGATGCCGAGCGTCTCGCCCTTGCGCAGGTCGAAGGAGACGCCGTCGACCGCCTTGACCGCGCCGACCTGCTTCTTCAGGACGATGCCCTGGGTCAGCGGGTAGTGCTTGACCAGGTCGCGTACTTCGAGAATGGCCTCAGCGGTCATGCGGCGGCTCCTCGTCACGCACGGTCTCCTCCCAGAAGTGGCAGGCGCTGGACCGGCCCGGCGCCACGTCGTACAGCGGCGGCCGGTCCGTGGTGCAGACGTCCCGGGCCCGGGGGCAGCGCGGGTGGAAGGGACAGCCGGGCGGGATGGCGGTCAGGCTCGGCGGCAGGCCCTTGATCGCGTACAGCTCCTGGCCCTTCTGGTCCAGCCGCGGGATCGAGTCCAGCAGGCCGCGGGTGTAGGGGTGCGCGGGGCACTTGTAGAGATCATGAATGGGCGCGGTCTCGACGATCCGGCCCGCGTACATCACCGCGATCCGGTCGGCGACGTCCGCGACCACCCCCAGGTCATGGGTGATCAGGATCAGCCCCATGTCGTACTCCCGCTGGAGATCGGCCAGCAGGTCCATGACCTGGGCCTGGACCGTCACGTCCAGCGCCGTCGTCGGCTCGTCGGCGATGATCAGGTCCGGCTCCAGGGCCAGCGCCATCGCGATCATGATCCGCTGGCGCATGCCGCCGGAGAACTGGTGCGGGTAATCACCGACCCGGCTGCGGGCCGCGGGGATCTTCACCCGGTCCATCAGCTCGACCGCCTTGGCGCGCGCGTCCTTGCGCTTCATGCCCTGGTGGACCTCGTACATCTCGCCGAGCTGGGCGCCCACCGACAGCACCGGGTTCAGCGCGGACAGCGCGTCCTGGAAGATCATCGCCATCCGGGCGCCGCGGATCCTGCGCCGCTCCTCGGGCGCGGCCTTGAGCAGGTCCCGGCCCCGGAAGAGGACCTCGCCGCCGGTGACGAAGCCGGGCGGCGAGTCGAGGATGCCCATGATCGCCTGGGCGGTGACGGACTTGCCGGAGCCGGACTCGCCGAGCACGGCGAGCGTCTCGCCGGCGTCGACGCGGTAGCTGACGCCGTTGACGGCCCGGGCGACGCCGTCGCGGGTGCGGAACTCCACGTACAGGTCGCGCACGTCGAGCAGCGCGGGCGCCGCCTCGGGATGCGTCGTGGTGGCCATCTGCGGTCTCCGTCTCCTCAGCGCAGCTTGGGGTCGAGGGCGTCGCGCACCGCGTCGCCGAGCATGATGAACGCCAGCACCGTGATCGACAGCGCGCCCGCCGGATACAGCAGCATGTGCGGCGCGTTGCGGATGTAGGTGGAGGCGGTGGAGATGTCGATGCCCCAGGAGACGGTGGGCGGTTTCAGGCCCGCGCCGAGGTAGGACAGCGTGGCCTCCAGGGAGATGTAGGTGCCCAGCGCGATGGTGGCGACGACGATGACGGGGGCCACGGCGTTGGGCGCGATGTGGCGGAGCAGCAGCCGGCCGGAGGAGGCGCCGAGCGCCCGCGCGGCCTGGACGTAGTCGTTCTGTTTGGCGGTGACGACGGAGCCGCGGGCGATCCGGGCGATCTGCGGCCAGCCGAGCAGCACGATGAAGCCGACCACCGGCCAGACGGTCTTGCTGGTGACGACGGAGAGAAAGACCAGGCCGCCCAGCAGCACGGGGATGCCGAAGAAGATGTCGGCGACGCGCGAGAGCAGCGCGTCCCACCAGCCGCCGAAGAAGCCGGCGAGGCCGCCGAGGACGCTGCCGAGGAGGGCCGCGCCCGCGGTGGCGCAGATGCCGACGGTGATGGAGGCGCGGGCGCCGTAGACGGTACGGGTGTAGACGTCCCGCCCCTGGGTGTCGAAGCCGAAGGGGTGGCCGGGCGCGGAGCCCTCCTGGGCCTTGGCGAGGTCCGCGCGGTAGGGATTCCCGTCGGCGATCAGCTGCGGCCAGATCGCGATGACGACCAGGAAGAGGATGATCAGCGCGGAGACCAGGAAGACGGGGTTGCGGCGCAGGTCGCGCCAGGCGTCGCCCCACAGGCTGCGCGGCTTGTCGCGCGGGCTCCCGCCCCGGCCGTTCCGGCCGCCCTCCAGCGTCTCGGCCTCGGCCATCGCCAGAGCGGCGGTGCCGCCGTCCCCATGGGTGATCGCTTCTTTCGGTACATAGCGCTCAGGCATAGCGGATCCTCGGGTCGAGGACGGCGTACAGCAGGTCGACGACGAGGTTGGCGAAGAGGAAGACCAGCACGAGGACGGTGACGAAGCCGACGACGGTGGGCGAGTTCTGCCGCAGGATGCCCTGGTAGAGCTGGAAGCCGACGCCGTGGATGTTGAAGATCCGCTCGGTGACGATGGCGCCGCCCATGAGCGAGCCGATGTCGGTGCCGATGAAGGTGACCACCGGGATCAGTGAGTTGCGCAGCAGATGCCGGGTGACGACCCGGCGCCGCGGCAGCCCCTTGGCCACCGCCGTGCGCACATAGTCCGCGCGGGCGTTCTCGGCGAGCGAGGTGCGGGTCAGCCGGGTGACGTACGCGAGCGAGACCAGCGCGAGCACCACCCCGGGCAGTAGCAGCTCGTCCAGGTACGCGTCGGTGGAGACGGTCGGCTTCACCCAGCCCCACTTCACCCCGAGCAGGAACTGCAGCACATAGCCGCTGACGAAGGTCGGGATGGAGACCACGACCAGGGTGAAGACCAGGACGGACGTGTCCAGCGCGCGCCCGCGCCGCAGCCCGCTCAGCACACCGAGGGTGACGCCGACGATGATCTCGATGACGATGGCGACCAGGGTCAGCCGCAGGGTGACCGGGAAGGCGGTGCCCATCAGCTCGGTGACCGGCTGCCCGTTGAAGGCCGTGCCGAAGTCCCCGCGGAAGATCTGGCCCATGTAGTGCAGGTACTGCTTCCACAGCGGCTGGTCGAGGAGGAGTTCCTCGCGGATCCGGGCCGCGGTGGCGGGGTCGGGGGCGCGGTCGCCGAACATCGCGGCGACCGGATCGCCCAGCGCGTACACCATGAAAAAGATCAGGAACGTGCTGCCGATGAACACCGGGATCATCTGGAGCAGGCGCCGGATGACGTAGCGTCCCATGAGGTCAGCTGCCGACCTTGATCCGGTCGTAGACGGGCACGCTGAACTGATTGAGTCTCACATCGCTCAGCCGGTCGGTGTAACCCCCGCTGCCGTTCTGGTACCAGAGCGGAATCACCGGCATGTCCTTGACCAGCACCCGCTCGGCGTCCTGGAACTTCCGCACCGCCGCCTGCCGGTCGGTCTCCGCGTTCGCCTCGTCGACCAGCTTGTCGAACTGCTTGTTGCTGTACTTGCCGTCGTTGGAGGAGGCGTCGGTGTAGTACATCGGCTGCAGGAAGTTCTGGATGAGCGGGTAGTCCATCTGCCAGCCGGCGCGGAACGGCCCCTTCATCTTCTTGGCCGTGATCTGGTTCCGGTAATCGGCGAAGGTCCCCACCGGATTGCCCACGCACGCCTTGTCGTTCTTCAGCACCTTGTTGACGCTGTTGCAGAGCGCGTCGACCCAGTCCTTGTGCGAGCCGGTGTCGGCGTTGTACGTGACGGTGACCTTGCCGCCGGGCAGCCCGCCGCCCTCCTTGATGAGCTTGCGCGCCTCGGCGGGGTTGTACTCGCACGCCTTTCCGCACAGCCCCGACTTGTACCCGCCGTCGGCCTTGAGCACGGGCGAGGTCCAGTCACTGGCCGGGGTGCGGGTGTTCTGGAAGATCTGCCGCGTGATCGTCTTGCGGTCGATCGCCATGGACAGCCCCTGCCGCACCTTCGCCATCTTCTGCGACCCCCATTGGGCGTCGTACATGGGAAAGGTCAGGGTCTGGATGATCCCGGCGGGCTGATTGATGTACCGGTCGCCGAGATCCGCCTCCGCGTTCTTCAGCTGCGCGGCGGGAATGTCGTCGCTGAGGTCGAGATTGCCGGCCTGGAGGTCGGTGTAGGCGGTGTTGTTGTCGGTGTAGACCCGCAGGTCCACGCCGCCGTTCCGGGCCTTGTCCGGGCCCTTGTACCCGCCCCACTTCCGCAGCTTCATCGCCGAGCCCTTGGTGTACGACTCGACCTTGTACGGCCCGTTCCCGACCGGCTTCTTCAGCCAGCCGTCGTGATCCTTGAAGAAGGCACGCGGCAGCGGCGCGAAGGCGGGATACCCGAGCGTCTGCGGCCAGGTCGAGAACTTCTGGTTGAGCTTGACGGTAAAGGTCCGGTCATCCTTCACCTGCAGCCCGGAGAGCGTCCGGGCGCTGGCCTTTCCGCTCTCCGGATGGACCTTCTCATACCCCTCGATATAGCCGAAGAAATACGCATTCTTCTGATTGTTGTCGATCAGCGCACCATAATTCCAGGCATCCACGAACGACTGCGCGGTGACCGGCTCCCCATTGCTGAACTTCCAGCCCTTTTTGATCGTGACCGTGTAATTCTGCTGATCCTCGGACTCGATCTTCTGGGCGAGCATGTCCTCGGCCTCGCCGGTCTTCGGGTCGTACCGCTTGAGCCCCCGGAAAATCATGTCGAGGACCTTGCCGCCCTGCACCTCGTTGGTATTGGCGGGCTCCAAGGGGTTCTGCGGGTCACCCCAGGACGAACTGAGGACCCCCTTGCCGTCCCCGCCACCGTCGCCCCCGCCGCCACCACACGCCGTCGCCACGAGGGCGACGGCCACCGTTCCCACCGCCCACTTCGCACGGGTGGCTCCACGCATCCGGTGCCTCCTCAGTCCGCGACACAAGTCGTACGTAGGCCACATAAGAACCCAAAGAGGATGCGGTCGCACTCCCACTACGTCCGTACGAGCCCCCGGCTCCACGGAAACCATCCGAATGCGCGAGCGCCCCCGGGGATGCCGGGGGCGCGGAGGGAGTGGGGACGCTTTGCTACTGAGGCGGAGCGGGGCGGTCGAGGGACTCCAGGATGCGGCGCTTGCCGGCGATCTCGTCCTCGACCAGGTCCCGGGAGAACCGCTCCGGGTCCTTTTCATAGAGCGCCCTGCCGCGCTCCGAGGTGAAAGCGGCGGCCGGAATCCGGTCTTCTCCCGCCGGGAAGAACTTGAGCACTTCCTCCACCGCCGCGAGACCGTAAGCCATCGCTGCCCGGTGCTCTCCCTGCTCGGCCGGCGAAGCGGCCAGGAGGAGGGGGCCGACACGTGCGGACACGCTGTTGGCCACGGTCTGGAACTCCCCCGGGTCAATGATCCGAGAAGGTGTCGCCCCACCGAATGCCGGCGGGGGCGGCGGCGTTTCTTCCACCATTTCAAAAACGAACTGCCGCTGGCGCCCGCATCCCGCGCACGCGCCCTCGTACATCGAAATCAGCGCGCCCTCGCGCTCCTGGAGGCTGTGCTGACGCGCGAAATCCGCGACCCCGCATTCGCACGGATGCAGGTCCATGTAGAGGTGGGCTTCCAGGGCCGAACGCGCTATCAGCATGATCGTGATCCTATACGCTGCGGCTCACGGTAGTACGGGAGTTGACGTCATCGGGGGAATACGTGGACGCGGGTACCGATCCCAGACTGCTGCTGAGCATGCCTCGGCAACAGGGCTCATGGACGAGCCAGCGCGAGTTGCTCGCGGCAGCGCAGCGGCTGCTGCCGCAGGTGCTGGAACTCGCCGGTTACCGGGCCGAGCTGAAGGTCGACGACGGGCGTCCCTTCTTCGACGCGCTGCATGTCTCCGGCCAGTCGATCTCCGTCTGGGTGGACGCGGTACCGCTCCCGGACGGCACGGTGGCACGGACGATGGTGAACACGACGTCCGAGCACTACATGATCCATACGTCCGACCGCCTGCCCCTCGACCGACTCGGCCGGGTGCTCTCGCAAGGCGCGGGCGAGTTCCTGGCCTGCCGGGAACGGTCACGTGACGGACTGGCCCCCGTAGCGGCGGACTTGCTGGGGCGCGGCGCGGAACTGCCCGCCGACCTTTCGCTGTCCGCGACCGACCGCGGCCGGATCGGCGAGCTCAACTGGCTCGCCGAGCAGTACGCCCGGCCCTCGCTCGAGGAGGAGCAGCGCGCGCAGGCCAGAGCGGAGCTCTCCGGGCTCCTCGACCGGTGCGGGCTGCGGCCCACCGTCCCCGTCAGCGAGACGGAGGGTTTCGCGGCCGCGGCGCAGGCCGCCGAGATCCGCCTCGACTACGCACGACAGCACCTGTCGGCCGGCAGCCTGCGTCTGGTCCGCGACCTCGCCCACCCCATAGAACACCTCACCCCCCAGGACGCCGCCGCCCTCCGCTCCTTCCGGGAGGCCGAGGCGCAGGCCGCGCGCGAGGTGCGGACGGTCCTCGGGGGGCGGGCGGTTTCGGTCGCGCTGCCGGAGGCGGACGCGCCGGTGAGCGCCTTGGGCGAGAGCGCCGAGCAGGAGGCGGCGGCGCGCAGTGCCCGGAGCGCGGTCACGGAGCGGCAGCTGCGGGACGAGGCGCTGTGGCAGGGCGGCCGGGTGCGGCCGCGCCCCGTGATGATCGGCGGCGGCGCCGCGCTGACCGGCCGGGACGAGGACATGCTGCTGGTCGACGCGGTCGGGCGCTGGCATCTGGACCCGGGCGCGGGTCTCGTGCAGTCCGCCGACCAGGACCGCGACCTGCGGCGCGTCGGGCTCGATCCGTACGCGGACAGCGGGCCCAAGGACCGGGTGTCCATCCTGGCGACCCGCGCGTGGGAGGACCGGCTGGCGGCGCGTGGGCCGCTGGTGGACGGGTACGGGCAGCTCGCGCTGGACAAGAACGGCAGGCTGGTGACGCGGATCGAGCCGCTGAGCGGCGGCGAGCCGCTCACGGTCGAGGTGGCCGGTACGCCGGTCATCGCCACGGGTCTGACGCCGGAGGTCGTGCCGGGTGTCGCGCGCGACGACAACGGCCGCGGGGTCCGGGGCGTGGAGAGCCTGAGCGAGGCGGTGCGCCTCCTCGGCGAGCGCGTGCCCGAACTGCGGGAGCGGCTCCACGAAGCGGAGCGGTCGGGAGACGGTGCCGCCGCCGTACTGCGCATGCTGGACGAAGAGGCGGTCCAGGGGCGGCTGGGTGACAGTAAGTCCGTGCAGGGCGAGACGGTGGACGGCATCCGGCAGACGCTGGCAGCCACGCAGCGGTGGGAGGACGCCCGCGCGGCCGCGCCGGGGCGGGCGCTGATGGGCGACGAGGTCGCAGACAACCGGTTCGACCCGCGCGCCGCCCAGCACTGGATCATCGCGGGCTCGGGCGGCACCGGCGTCGCCAACGCGGAGATCATCCTGGAGCGGAACCCGGACGCACGCGTCACCATCCTGGGTGGCAACGCCCCGGCTGCGCTCAACCACCAGGTGCAGTACCGGGAGATGACGGGCGAGGGCTCCGGGTACGGCGACCGGCTGGACATCAAGAGGGCCCGGCTGGGCGCGGTGGAGACCGTGCCGGGGCCGGACGGGAAGCCGCTCTTCCGGGTGCCGTTCACGGACCGGGACGGCAACGTGACGGAGCTGGTCGCCGACGGGTACGTCGCCAGCCTCGGCCGTACGAATCCGCTGCCGCCGGTCACCCGGGAACTCGCGGACCGCGTGCGGGAGGCGGGCAGCCAGGTCGAAGGCACGCTGCTCTTCGACGAGCACCAGCAGTACCTGGGGTACGGGCTGACCTTCCCGGTGGACGGCAGGGAGCACCGCGTGGACGTGACCGGCGCGGCCTCCTGGCAGCTGCCGCGGCAGGTGTTCGACCAGCAGACGGTCGGCGAGCTGAACAGGATGGGCGTGCGCCAGATCCCTTCGGAGAGCGCCAACGCCGCGCCCGGGTTCGCGCCGGTCGCGCACCAGGCCGCCGCCTTCGCCAACGCGCGGGCGACGGACTCGGTGCGGCGGCTGCCCGGGGTACCGGAGCGGTGGGTGGGGCCCCGGCCGCCGGCCCCGGAGACCGCGGCCCACGTCCCGGCCAAGTCCGCACCGGAGGCCGTGCCCCACGCCCCCGCCAAGTCCGGAGCCGCGGCACCGGTGGTCGCGCCACCGGTATGGCAGACCGGCGTCCCGGCCGAGCCGTCCAAGGGCCCGGCCGCGACACGTCCCGTACAGGCGCCGCCCACCGGGCCGGCGCCGGAACCGCCCCGGCCGGACCAGGGCATCGGAATCTAGGCGGCCTGGGCCGCCCCCCTTCTACGCCGCCCCCACCACGTCCTTCTCCTCCGCGAAGTGACAGGCCGACTCGTGAGCGGCGAGCGAGTCGGTGTTCTTCAGCGCCTCGGGGACGGCGAGAAGAGGGATCTCCTCGGCGCACTTGTCCTGGGCCTTCCAGCAGCGGGTGCGGAAGCGGCAGCCCGAGGGCGGGTTGGCCGGGGACGGCACGTCGCCGCTGAGGATGATCCGCTCGCGACCGCCGCGGGCCTCCGGGTCGGGGACCGGCACGGCCGACAGCAGGGCCTGGGTGTACGGGTGGGTCGGGTGCTCGTAGATCTCCTCGTCCGTGCCGATCTCGGCCATCTTCCCGAGGTACATCACGCCGACGCGGTCGGAGATGTGCCGGACGACGGAGAGGTCGTGGGCGATGAAGAGGTACGAGAGCTCGAACTCGTCCTGGAGGCGCTCCATCAGGTTGACGACCTGGGCCTGGACCGAGACGTCCAGCGCGGAGACCGGCTCGTCGCAGATGATGATCTCGGGGTTGAGTGCGAGGCCGCGGGCGATGCCGATGCGCTGGCGCTGGCCGCCGGAGAACTGGTGCGGGTACCGGTTCACGTACTCCGGGTTCAGCCCGACCACGTCCAGCAGCTCCTGGACCTTGCGGCGCCGGTCGCCCTTCGGGGCCACCTCGGGGTGGATGTCGAAGGGCTCGCCGATGATGTCGCCGACCGTCATGCGGGGGTTCAGCGACGTGTAGGGGTCCTGGAAGACCATCTGGATGTTGCGGCGGACGGCCTTCAGGGCGCGGCCGGTGAGCTTGGTGATGTCCTCGCCCTTGTAGAAGACCTCACCGGCGGTCGCCCGCTCCAGGTTCATCAGCAGCTTGGCGACGGTGGACTTGCCGCAGCCGGACTCCCCCACGATGCCCAGCGTCTCGCCCCGGTACAGGTCGAAGGAGATCCCGTCGACGGCCTTGACCGCGCCGACCTGCTTCTTGAAGAGGACGCCCTGGGTGAGCGGGAAGTGCTTCACCAGATTGCGTACCCGGAGGATCGGCTCGCGGTCCGCGTTCTTCGTGACGGGCTCAGCCATGGAGCGTCTCCTTCCAGAAGTGGCACGCGCTGCCGCGGCCGTCGGCGACCGTGGCCAGCGCCGGGACGTCTGCCCGGCAGACGTCCTGGGCCTTGGGGCAGCGCGGGTGGAAGGCGCAGCCGCCGGGGATGTTCAGCAGGTTGGGCGGCAGGCCCTTGATCGCGTACAGCTCCTGGCCCTTCTGGTCCAGGCGCGGGATGGAGTCCAGCAGGCCGCGGGTGTAGGGGTGCGCGGGGGTCTTGTACAGCTCGCCCACGGGTGCGTGCTCGACGATGCGGCCCGCGTACATCACCGCGATCTTGTCGGCCACGTCCGCGACCACGCCGAGGTCGTGGGTGATGAGGATCAGGCCCATGTGGTACTCGCGCTGCAGCTCCGCGAGGAGGTCCATGACCTGGGCCTGGACGGTCACGTCGAGGGCCGTGGTGGGCTCGTCGGCGATGATCAGGTCCGGTTCGAGGGCCAGCGCCATCGCGATCATGATGCGCTGGCGCATACCGCCGGAGAACTGGTGCGGGTAGTCCCCCACACGGCTGGCGGCCGCCGGGATCTTCACCTTGTCCATCAGCTCGATGGCCTTGGCCTTGGCGGCCTTCTTGGACAGGCCCTGGTGGACGCGGAACATCTCGCCGAGCTGGTAGCCGACGGAGAGCACCGGGTTCAGCGAGGACAGCGCGTCCTGGAAGATCATGGCGATCTTGGCGCCGCGGATCTTGCGGCGCTGCTCACCGGACATCGTCAGCATGTCCTGGCCGCGGAAGAGGATCTCGCCCTGCGGGATCTTCGCCGGCGGCATGTCGAGGATGCCCATGATCGCCTGGGCGGTGACGGACTTGCCGGAGCCGGACTCGCCGAGCACGGCGAGCGTCTCGCCCGCGCTGACGCTGTAGTTGACGCCGTTGACGGCCTTGACGACGCCGTCCCGGGTGTGGAATTCGACGTGCAGGTCACGGACCTGGAGCAGCGGCGAACCGGCCGCTTCCGGGGTCCGCGGGCCGGGCACGGCCGCGGTCTTCTCGGTGGTGGTCACGTACGCCTCCCTCAGCGCAGCTTGGGGTCGAGGGCGTCGCGCACCGCGTCGCCGAGCATGATGAACGCCAGCACCGTAAGAGACAGCGCGCCCGCCGGGTACAGCAGGGTGTGCGGCGCGTTGCGGATCTGGGTGGCGGCCTGGGAGATGTCGATGCCCCAGGAGACCGTCGGCGGCTTCAGTCCGACGCCGAGGAACGACAGGGTGGCCTCCAGCGAGATGTACGTACCGAGCGCGATGGTCGCCACGACGATGACGGGCGCAAGGGCGTTCGGGGCGATGTGCCGGAGCAGCATGCGCGGGGTGGAAGCGCCGAGCGCGCGGGCCGCCTGTACGTAGTCCTGCTGCTTGGCGGTGATCACCGCGCCGCGCGCGATACGGGCGATCTGCGGCCAGCCGAGGACGGCCATCAGCAGGACGACCGTGAAGATCGAACCGCCCTTGACGACGGACAGGAAGACGATGCCGCCGAGCAGGATCGGGATGCCGAAGAAGATGTCGCCGATCCGGGAGAGCAGCGAGTCCCACCAGCCGCCGAAGAAGCCGGCCAGCCCGCCCATGAGGCAGCCGAGGACGGCGGCGAGGAGGGTGGTGCAGATGCCGACGGTGACCGAGGCGCGGGCGCCGTACACGGTGCGCGCGTACACGTCGCAGCCCTGCTTGTCGAAGCCGAAGGGGTGACCGGGGGCCGCGCCCTGGGCGGACTTGGCGACGTCGCAGGCGTACGGGCTCGTGCTCGTCATGATGCTCGGCCAGATCGAGATGACGACCAGGAAGAGGATCAGTACGGCCGAGATGTAGAAGATCGGGTTGCGGCGGAGGTCGTGCCAGGCGTCACCCCACAGGGAGCGGGCCTTCTCGGCCTGCTCGGGCACGGACTCGGCGGCGGCCACGGCTTCGTCGGCCGCTGTCTTGGTCATCTCAGGCATACCGGATCCTCGGGTCCAGGACCGCGTAGAGCAGGTCGACGAGCAGGTTGGCGGCGAGGAAGACGACCACGAGCACGGTCACGAAGCCGACCACGGTCGGCGCGTTCTGCCGCAGGATGCCCTGGTAGAGCTGGTAGCCGACGCCCTGGAGGTTGAAGATCCGCTCGGTGACGATGGCGCCGGCCATCAGGCCGCCGATGTCGGTGCCGAGGAAGGTGACGACCGGGATGAGCGAGTTGCGCAGCAGGTGCACGCTGATCACGCGGCGGCGCGGCAGGCCCTTGGCGGTGGCGGTGCGGATGTAGTCGGAGCGGATGTTCTCCGCGATGGAGGTGCGGGTCAGCCGGGCCACGTACGCCAGCGAGACGCCGGCCAGCACGATGCCGGGCAGGATCAGCTCCTCGAAGCGCACCTCGGTGGAGACCGACGGGGGCAGCGCGCCCCACTTCACGCCGACGAAGTACTGCAGCAGGTAGCCGGTGACGAAGGTCGGGATGGAGATCACGAACAGGGTGAGGACCAGCACGCCGGTGTCGATCAGACGGCCGCGGCGCATGCCCGCGATGACGCCGAGCGTCACGCCCACCACCAGCTCGATGACGAAGGCGACCAGGGTGAGCTGGACGGTGTTGGGGAAGGCGTCCCCCATCAGCTCGATGACCGGGCGGCCGTTGAAGGCGGTGCCGAAGTCGCCCTGGAAGATGCCCGCCATGTACTGCAGGTACTGGCTCCACAGCGGGTCGTTCAGGTGCAGGGACTCCCGGATCTGGGCGGCGGTGGCCGGGTCGGGGGTCCGGTCTCCGAACATGGCCGCGACGGGATCGCCGAGCGCGTAGACCATGACGAAGATCAGGAAAGTGGTGCCGATGAAGACGGGCACCATCTGGAGCAGTCGTCGCACGACGTAGCGCCCCATGTGTCCTCCAGAAGTGCGCCGACGCGGGGGCAGCCGGGCCCGGGGCCTCTTCGACGAGGCCCGGGTGACCGGCTGCTCCCTGCCGCCGTGAGCGGTTGGTTCGGTGCGGCCCGCTCAGGGGCTGCGTCGGGTCAGCTCTTGACCTTGATCTCGGTGTAGACCGGGACGCTGAAGGCGTCGAGCTCGACGTCGGAGACGTTCTGCGACCAGCCGGCGACGCCGTTCTGGTAGAAGAGCGGGATGGCGACCATGTCGTCGAAGACCAGCTTCTCGGCGTCCTGGTACAGCTCGGTCGCCTTCTTGGTGTCCGGCTCGGCCGCGGCCTTCTTCAGCAGCTCGTCGAACTCCTTGTTGCTCCAGTGCGAGTCGTTGGAGCTGGCGCCGGTGGCGTACAGCGGCGTCAGGAAGTTCTCGATCTGCGGGTAGTCCATCTGCCAGCCGGCGCGGAAGGCGCTGGTCATCTCGCCCTTGGTGATCTGGCTGCGGAAGTCGCCGAAGGTGCCCACGGGGTTGCCCACGCACGCCTTGTCGTCACCCAGCACCTTGTTGACGCTGTTGCAGATCGCGTCCACCCACTCCTTGTGGGAGTCCTTGTCCGCGTTGTAGCTGATGGTCATCTTCCCGCCGGGCAGGCCGCCGCCCTCTTCGATGAGCTTCTTGGCCTCGGTGGGGTTGTACGTGCAGGCGTCGCCACAGGCGTCCTTGGAGTAGCCGTTGGCGGCACCCAGCACCGGGGAGGTGAGGTCGGTGGCCGGCGTCCGGGTGCCGTGGTAGATCTTCTCGGTGATCTGCTTGCGGTCGATCGCCATGGAGATGCCCTTGCGGACCTTCTCCATGCCCGGCTTGCTCCACGCGCCCTTGTCGAGCGGGAAGGTGATGGTCTGGTTGATGCCGGCCGGCTGCGAGACGTAGTTGCCCTGCAGGTCGGTCTTGGCGTTCTTGATCTGCTCGGCGGGCATGCTGTCGAGCACGTCGATGTTGCCGGCCTGCAGGTCGGAGTAGGCGGTGTTGGAGTCCGTGTAGACCTTCAGCAGCACGCCCTTGTTCTGCGGCTTGTCGTCGCCCTTGTACTTCTTGTTGGGCACGAGCTTCATCTGCGTGCCCTTCTGGTACGAGTCGACCGCGTACGGGCCGTTGCCGATGGGCTTGTCGAGGTAGCCCTTGTGGTCCGAGAAGAACTTCTTCGGCAGCGGCGCGAACGCCTTGTAGCCCAGCCGGACCGGCCAGGTCGACATCTTCTGGGTCAGCTTGACCGTGAAGGTGTGCTCGTCGACGACCTTCAGGCCCGAGAGGGTCTTCGCGGTCGGCTTGCCCTTGGCCGGGGCGACCTTGTCGTAGCCCTCGATGTCGGCGAAGAAGTAGCTGTTCTTCTGCTGGTTGGTGGCCAGCGCGCCGTAGTTCCAGGCGTCGACGAAGGAGCTGGCGGTCAGCGGCTCGCCGTTGGAGAACGTCAGGCCCTTCTTCACCTTGACGGTGAAGGTCTGCTGGTCCTTGGTCTCGATGGACTCGGCGGCGTCGTTCTCGGCCGCGCCGGTCTTCGGGTCGTACTTCTTGAGGTTCTGGAAGATCATGTCCAGGACCTTGCCGCCCTGCACCTCAGTGGTGTTGGCGGGCTCCAGCGGGTTCTGCGGGTCGCCCCAGGCGGACCGCACGACTCCGGCCTCGGAACCCGCGCTGTCTCCACCCCCGCCGCACGCCGTCACACCGAGGGCGATGGCTATGGCTCCCGCGACCCAAGTAGCGCTTCTGGCACCGCGCATGGGACTGCCTCCTCATGAGTCCATTAGTGACATGGAAAGGAGCCGGCCGTCCGCTGACACCCCTGACAGCGCGCGACCGGCCCCCGATGCTCGTGAGTCGGCGCCTTCACAGCGCGTGACCCATTGACCCGAGCTCAATAGCCCCCATCCTCAGTCACGTTCGCCCCATAAGCCACGAGTCTCTGGTCTCGGTTTGATCACATCCCGGAGATTGACGTCCGGAAACCGGACAAACCAATCCAACCAGACGGGAAGGAATCGGACCTCCAACTCACCGGAGGACGCCGCTCGTCCGCTATTCGGCCGCCCGGCGGGGGTCGCGGACGACCCTCGGCGTCTTGACCAGGAGCCACTGGTGGGATAGCGCACGCAAGGCCGAGCGGTTACACAGCGTGCATACGACAGCGCCCCGCCGGACAGAAGTCCGGCGGGGCGCTGGGAAGTCGGCCTGCGGTGCCTCGGGCCGTCAGTTGTGCTTGGCGCGCGAGGCGGCGCGGGCGCGCTCGCGGGCGTCCAGGTTCACCTTGCGGATGCGGACGGCCTCCGGGGTGACCTCGACGCACTCGTCGTCGCGGCAGAACTCCAGGGACTGCTCCAGGGAGAGCTTGCGCGGCGGCACGATCGCCTCGAAGGAGTCGGCCGAGGAGGAGCGCATGTTGGTGAGCTTCTTCTCCTTGGTGATGTTGACGTCCATGTCGTCGGCGCGGCTGTTCTCGCCGACGATCATGCCCTCGTACACCTCGGTGCCGGGCTCGGTGAAGAGCACACCGCGCTCCTGGAGGTTGGTCATCGCGAAGGCGGTGACCGCACCGGCGCGGTCGGCGACCAGCGAGCCGTTGTTACGGGTCGTCAGCGTGCCGAACCAGGGCTCGTGGCCCTCGTGGATCGAGTGCGCGATGCCCGTACCGCGGGTGTTGGTCAGGAACTCCGTACGGAAGCCGATCAGACCGCGGGACGGCACGATGAACTCCATGCGGACCCAGCCGGAGCCGTGGTTGGACATGTTGTCCATCCGGCCCTTGCGGACGCCCATGAGCTGCGTGACCGCGCCCATGTGCTCCTCGGGCACGTCGATGGTCATGCGCTCGGTCGGCTCGTAGGTCTTGCCGTCGACCTCCTTGGTGACCACCTGCGGCTTGCCGATGGTCATCTCGAAGCCCTCACGGCGCATCTGCTCGACCAGGATGGCCAGCGCCAGCTCACCGCGGCCCTGCACCTCCCAGGCGTCGGGGCGCTCGGTGTCCAGCACGCGCAGCGAGACGTTACCGATCAGCTCGCGCTCCAGGCGGTCCTTCACCTGGCGGGCGGTGACCTTGCGGTCCTTGACCGCGGCCTTGGCGTCCGCGCCCTTGCCCGTGCCACCGCGGCCGACCAGCGGCGAGGTGTTCGTACCGATGGTCATCGAGATCGCGGGCTCGTCGACCGTGATCAGCGGCAGCGCGATCGGGTTCTCCGGGTCGGCCAGCGTCTCGCCGATCATGATGTCGGGGATACCGGCGACGGCACAGATGTCACCGGGGCCCGCCACCTCGGCCGGCTTGCGGGTCAGCGCCTCGGTCATCATCAGCTCGGTGATGCGGACGTTGGAGATGGTGCCGTCACGCTTGATCCACGCGACGGTCTGGCCCTTCTTCAGCTCGCCCTGCTCGACGCGGAGCAGCGCGATACGGCCGAGGAAGTTGTCCGCGTCGAGGTTGGTGACGTGGGCCTGCAGCGGCGCGGTCTCGTCGTACTCGGGGGCCGGGACGGTCTCCAGGAGCGCGTTGAAGAACGGCTCCAGGTTCGTGCTGTCGGCCGGGACGGTGCCGTCCTCCGGCTTGGTCAGCGACGCGACGCCGTCACGGGCGCAGGCGTAGACGATCGGGAACTCGATCTGGTCCTCGTCCGCGTCCAGGTCCAGGAACAGGTCGTACGTCTCGTCGACGACCTCGGCGATCCGGGAGTCGGGGCGGTCGGTCTTGTTGATGCACAGGATGACCGGCATCTTCGCGGCCAGCGCCTTGCGCAGCACGAAGCGGGTCTGCGGCAGCGGACCCTCGGAGGCGTCGACCAGCAGGACGACCGCGTCGACCATCGACAGACCGCGCTCGACCTCGCCACCGAAGTCGGCGTGGCCGGGGGTGTCGATGATGTTGATCGTGATCGGGTCCCCGCCGTCCTTGGGGTGATACTTCACCGCCGTGTTCTTGGCGAGGATCGTGATGCCCTTCTCACGCTCCAGGTCGTTGGAGTCCATCATGCGCTCGTCGAGGTTCTCGGCGGCGTGTGCGGCGAAGGCTCCCGCCTGCTTGAGCATGGCGTCGACAAGGGTGGTCTTGCCGTGGTCGACGTGGGCGACGATGGCGACGTTACGAATGTCGTGGCGCGTGGGCACTTGCGGCGCTTCTCCCGGAATTGTGGTTGACGGCGCGTACGGTCCGGCACGCGCGCCCGCCGGGCATGCAGACGCCACGGCCTCGTCCCATGGTACGGGGCTGGCGCGGCAACGGCCGCCTCAGCCCGCTCGCACCCGTCCTGACCTGCTACTTCTTATAACCGATGTGCTGGTAAACGGGCGTCGCGAAGCCAAAAGCGCCCACATTGGCGAGCTGGGACCGGGCCGCGACGAGCTGCGGCTGCCGGTACAGCGGGATCGATCCTGCGGCCGCCCAGATCCGCTGGTCGGCCTGGGCGACGAGGTCCCGTGCCGCGTCCGGGTCGAGCTCGGCGGACGCCTGGTCGAAGAGCTGGTCGATCCGGTCGGTGCCGACCCGGGTGTAGTTCTGCTCGACGGTCAGCGAGCCGTCGGCGGCGGGCCGGGGCTTGGCGTAGATGGGCCGGGCGTCGGTGGCCGGGTAGGCGCTGCCGGGCCAGGAGTAGAGCGCCAGGTCGTAGTCCCCGGACGCGATGTGGTCCTCGAAGTAGCTCTTGTCGGCCACCTTCTGGACGGTCGTCCGTACGCCGATCTTCGCCAGCATTTCGGAGATCCGGTCGGCGACCGTACGGAGCTGGGCGGTGCCGGGGCCGTCGGGCAGGACGAAGCGCAGCATGAGCGGCCGGCCGTTCTTCTTCACGAAGACGGCGCTCTTGCGGGCGGCGGCGTCGTCCTTGCCGCGCGCGTGCTCGCGGTGCCCGGTGCCCTTGCCGTCGGGGCCGCTGTGGGCGTCCCCCGCGTCCTGGGCGGCCCCGGCCTCGACGGCCTCGGGCCGCTTCCGCGCCTGCTGCCCGCCCGGCCGCTGCTGTCCCGCCTCCCGTTCCGCACGCTCCGCCGCCGCGGCGAGCCGGTTGCGTTCGGCGGCGGCCTCGGCCTCGCGGGCCTGGGCGGCGCTGAGCGGACCGGCCGGACCGGTGCCCGCGGCCTCCTGACCCGCACCGGGCTTGGTGTCGTCCCAGCCCCACTGCCCGGGGCCCGCCGCGAGGGCGGTGGTCTGCCGCCGGGCGGCGTCCGCCAGTACGTCGGCCTCGTCCCAGGCGTCCGCGGCCCGGCCGCTCGCCCGCTGGTACGCGGCGTACGCGGCCGACCGGGTGTCGCCGAGCGCGCGCCGCCGCTCCGCACGCGCCGTCGCGTCGTACAGCGCCGCGCTCTGCCGCAGCAGGGCCGACCGCTGCAGGCCCGCGGAACCGGCGCCGGTCAGCGCCGAGAGGGACGCCGGGCCGGTCGCGGTCTCCGCGCCGGAGCGGGCGGGACCGCCGTGCGGCTGCCCGGCGCCCCGCTGTCCGCTCTTCCCGTCTCCCTGCCCGTTCTCCCCGTCCGTCCGGTCGCCGGGCTGTGCGTCCGTCTTCTCCTCGACGCCCCCCTGCGGCATCCGCCAGCCCGCGTCGGCCAGCAGCGCCTGGGCGGCCTCGGCGTCCTGGCCGCCCAGCGCGCCGCTGTTGTCGCGGTACCCGGGCTGCCCGGCGAGCAGCAGATGGCTGCCGACCGGCGCCGCGGGCAGCCGGAGCGGGCCCAGTACCTCCTTCGCCAGCGTGCTGCGGTCGATGGCGCGGGCCACCGCGCGGCGGACCCGCTCGTCGGTGAGCGGTCCGGTACTGCCGTTGAGGGCGAGCTGTGTGAAGGACGGGGAGAGGGCGCGGTGGACGGTGTAGCCACGCAGGTGTGCGCGGCGCTCGGCGGCGGCCGCGGCCTCCCTGCGATGCTCGAGCTCCGCCTTACGCTCGGCGTCGGTGCCGCGGGCCAGTGCCTGGTGGCGCAGCGCGTCGGCGGAGACGGCGCCGCGCGGCGCGTCGTCCCCGACGGCGGCCCGCTGGTTCCCGCCGCCCGCCGCGGTGAGCTCCTCGGCCGTGCCGCGGTCGATCTCCGCGACGTCGATCTTCCCCTTGGCCAGCGCGGCGGGCCGCTTCGAGGCGGGCAGCTCGGTCAGCACGATCTTCTTCAGCCGGGCCCGGCCGCCCCACCACTCCGCGTTCCGTACGAGGGTGACCGTGCCGGCGCCGGCGTCCCGCTTCCGCACCCGGAACGGCCCGGCGCTGCTCGCGAGCTTCTTGCGCGAGCCGTCGTTGAACGCCGCCGGGCTGCCCATGGCGCTCTTCGGGTACAGCGGCGTGAACAGCGACTGCCAGTCGGCGTACGGGCGGTCGAAGGTCACCCGGACCTCGCCGGGACCGCCGCCCTGCTCGACCTTCTCGATGCGGTCGTAGCCGGCGTTGCGCGCCGTCCAGTACGCGGCGTTCCTGCCGCGCAGCGCCTTCCACTGGGCGGCGAAGTCGGCCGCCGAGATCTTCCGGCCGTCGCTCCAGCGCGCCGCGGGGTTCAGGGAGTACCGCACGACCTGCTTCGGCTCGCGCTGGGTGACCTCGGCGGCCTTGAGGTAGTCCGGGTTGCGCTGCGGTACGCCGTTGGCGTCCACGGTGAACAGCGCGGGCAGCACAGCGCCCGCCACCATGTCCGTGCTCTCGCCGGCATCCGCCTGGAAGGCGTTGAAGGTGCCGGGGAGCTCGTCCACGGCCCAGCGCACCGTGCCGCCGTCGCGCAGCGTCGCCGGGGCGGCCGGGGCGATGTCCTGGCTGCCGGCGCCGGCCGGCTGCGCCTCGTCGCCGCTGCAGCCGGCCAGTACGGGCAGCGGCAGCAGCGCGCCGACGGTGAGGAGCGCGACCCGGCGGCGCCCGCGGCCCGCCGTCCGGCCGCCGTTCGGGCCCTGCGGTCCGACGTCGTCGGTCATCACTGTTACCTCCGGGCTCGCCCGTGCGGCGGCGCCGCCGCTGATCACATTCGGCCGACTTTGCGGCTCATCACATCTATGGCCCGTCCACTCAAAACGACGGCGTGCCCCGCGACCCGGCGACACGGCGGCCGTACTTCCCAAGGCCACCCGCCCGGCCCAACGCGTTCCGCTACGACCGGTCACGCCCCCCTATGCGCCATCGTGACCCGGAATACCGGCGAATCCCTTCCCAACCGCGACTGTGACGCGCGACACTCGCAGGCGCATGAGATTGCCGACCGCACCCTCGGAAGTGAGGGCTCGTCATGTCCTTGCACGATGATCTGACGGCTGTGCAGCGCAGCCTCGACGACCTGGTCCGCTCGGTGGGACGCCTGGAGCAGCGGGTCGGCGGCGGGCTGGAGATACGCCGGGTCCGCAGCGACACCGAGCATCTGCGCGAGAGCCTCGAACTGCTGCGCGCACAGACCACACCGGAAACCGGCGGCCGGCCGGCCCCGGCCGGAGGCCGCGCGGTCTCCGACATGGTGACCATCCCGGACGCGCCGTACGACGCCTCTCTGTGGACCGACGCCGAGGACGAGGGGCTGGGCGCCCGCGACCGCCGGGCGCCGTAGCGGGGTCTCCTGCCCGGACGTCCCCCTCGCCCCCCGTTCTCACCCCCCGCTCACGGAGACCGACGTTGGCCACAGGCACAGAACCCTCATCCACGACCGGCGCGAGCGGGGTGCACGGCCCCGCCCGCGCCGCCATCCCCGCCCGTCACCTGCGCACCGAACGCTGGTGGCTGTACCCGGCGAGCACGGCGGCCGGACTGCTCGCGTTCATCGTGTACTCGACGTGGCGGGCGTTCGCGAACGCCGACTACTACCACGCGCCCTACGTCTCGCCGTTCTACTCCCCCTGCCTCGCGGAGAACTGCGAGACCATGCGCGCGGGCCCCAACTGGGAGATCTTCGGCAGCTGGTGGGGCCTGTCCCCCGCGCTGCTGATCCTGATCTTCCCGCTGGGCTTCCGGCTGACCTGCTACTACTACCGCAAGGCGTACTACCGCGGCTTCTGGGCCTCGCCCCCGGCCTGCGCGGTCGCCGAGCCGCACAAGACGTACAGCGGCGAGACCCGCTTCCCGCTGATCCTGCAGAACATCCACCGGTACTTCTTCTACGCCGCGCTGCTGGTGGCGGGCGTGCTGACGTACGACACCGTCCTCGCCTTCCGCGACGAGAACTATGCCTGGGGCCATATGGGCCTGGGCAGCCTGATCTTCCTCGTCAACATCGCGCTGATCTGGGCTTACACCCTCTCCTGCCACTCCTGCCGGCACATCGTCGGCGGCCGCCTGAAGCACTTCTCCAAGCATCCGGTGCGGTACCGGCTGTGGGGCTGGGTCGGAAAGCTCAACGCCCGGCACGCGGCGCTCGCCTGGGCCTCGCTGATCAGCGTGGCCGCCGCCGACTTCTACGTCTACCTGCTGGCCGTCGGGGCCTTCGACGATCCGCGGTTCTTCTAGAGCTTCCAGGAAGGTGCGCACTTTCATGACGCAAGTCGAACGGCAGGGCTGGGACGTGGTCGTGGTGGGCGCGGGCGGCGCCGGGCTGCGGGCCGCCATCGAGGCCCGTGAGCAGGGCATGCGGACGGCGGTGATCTGCAAGTCGCTCTTCGGCAAGGCCCATACGGTCATGGCCGAGGGCGGCATCGCCGCCAGCATGGGCAACGTCAACGAGGGCGACAACTGGAAGGTCCACTTCCGCGACACGATGCGCGGCGGGAAGTTCCTGAACCACTGGCGGATGGCCGAGCTGCACGCGCGCGAGGCCCCGGACCGGGTCTGGGAGCTGGAGACCTGGGGCGCACTCTTCGACCGGACGCCGGACGGGCGGATCTCGCAGCGCAACTTCGGCGGGCACGAGTACCCGCGCCTCGCGCACGTCGGCGACCGCACGGGCCTGGAGCTGATCCGCACCCTCCAGCAGAAGATCGTCTCGCTGCAGCAGGAGGACGAGCGGGAGTTCGGCTCCTACGAGGCGCGGCTGAAGGTGTTCCAGGAGTGCACGGTCACCCGGATCTTGAAAGAACACAGCCTCGAGCAGGACGGCCGGGTCGCGGGAGCGTTCTGTTACGAGCGCGAGTCCGGCCGCTTCTTCGTCCTGGAGGCCCCGTCCGTCGTCCTCGCCACCGGCGGCATCGGCAAGTCCTTCAAGGTGACGTCGAATTCCTGGGAGTACACCGGCGACGGCCACGCACTCGCCCTGCTCGCCGGAGCCCCGCTCGTGAACATGGAGTTCGTCCAGTTCCACCCCACCGGGATGGTCTGGCCGCCGTCGGTGAAGGGCATCCTCGTCACCGAGTCGGTGCGCGGCGACGGCGGGGTGCTGCGCAACAGCGAGGGCAAGCGCTTCATGTTCGACTACATCCCGGACGTCTTCAAGGAGAAGTACGCGCAGTCCGAGGACGAGGGCGACCGCTGGTACGAGGACCCGGACAACAACCGCCGGCCGCCCGAGCTGCTCCCCCGCGACGAGGTCGCGCGGGCCATCAACGCCGAGGTCAAGGCGGGCCGCGGCTCCCCGCACGGCGGCGTCTTCCTGGACGTCTCCACGCGGATGCCCGCCGAGGTGATCCGCCGCCGGCTGCCCTCGATGCACCACCAGTTCAAGGAGCTGGCGGACGTGGACATCACGGCCGAGGCGATGGAGGTCGGGCCGACCTGCCACTACGTCATGGGCGGCGTGGACGTCGACCCGGACACCGCGGCCGCGGCCGGCGTGCCCGGGCTGTTCGCCGCGGGCGAGGTGGCCGGCGGTATGCACGGCTCCAACCGGCTCGGCGGCAACTCCCTCTCCGACCTGCTGGTCTTCGGGCGGCGGGCCGGGCTGTACGCGGCGGAGTACGCCGCGGCGCTGGTGGGCGGCGAGCGGCCCGCCGTGGACCCGCGGGAGATCGAGGCGGCCGAGGCGGAGGCGCTGCGGCCGTTCAGCGCGGAGGGCGGGGAGGGCGGTGACCCGCCGCACGCCGGGGGCCCGGCGGAGAACCCGTACACCCTGCATCAGGAGCTCCAGCAGGCGATGAACGACCTGGTGGGCATCATCCGGCGGCAGCCGGAGATGGAGCAGGCCCTGGACAAGCTGGCGGACCTGCGGGTGCGGGCGCGGCGGGCCGGGGTGGAGGGCCACCGGCAGTACAACCCCGGCTGGCACCTCTCCATCGACCTGCGGAACATGCTGCTGGTCAGCGAGTGCGTGGCGCGGGCCGCGCTGGAGCGCAAGGAGAGCCGCGGCGGCCACACCCGCGACGACCATCCGGAGATGGACCGCCGCTGGCGGCGCGTCAACCTGCTGTGCCGGCTGGCCAACGACGGCCGCTCCGGACTCCCGGAGGACCCGGCGCTCGCCCACATCAGGCTGGAGCGGCGGGACACGCCGGCGATCCGCGCCGACCTTCTGGAGCTGTTCGAGCGGGACGAACTGGCGAAGTACCTGACGGACGAGGAGCTGAGCTCGTGAGTTCGTACGACGCGCACTTCAGGGTGTGGCGGGGGGACGCGACGGGCGGCGCCCTCGGCGACTTCACCGTCGAGGTGAACGAGGGCGAGGTGGTGCTGGACATCATCCACCGGCTGCAGGCCACCCAGGCGCCGGACCTGGCCGTGCGCTGGAACTGCAAGGCCGGCAAGTGCGGCTCGTGCAGCGCGGAGATCAACGGCCGGCCCCGGCTGATGTGCATGACGCGGATGTCCGTCTTCGACCGCGCGGAGACCGTCACGGTCACCCCGATGCGGGCCTTCCCGGTGGTCCGTGACCTGGTCACGGACGTCTCCTTCAACTACGCCAAGGCCCGCGAGGTGCCGTCCTTCGTCCCGCCCGCCGACCTCAAGCCCGGCGAGTACCGCATGCAGCAGGAGGACGTCGGCCGCTCCCAGGAGTTCCGGAAGTGCATCGAGTGCTTCCTCTGCCAGGACACCTGCCATGTCGTCCGCGACCACGAGGAGAACAAGGAGGCGTTCGCGGGCCCCCGCTTCCTCATGCGCGTCGCCGAGCTGGACATGCACCCGCTGGACGCCGCGGCCGACGAGGGCCTGGACCGCAAGCGCGCCGCCCAGGACGCCCACGGCCTGGGCTACTGCAACATCACCAAGTGCTGCACCGAGGTCTGCCCCGAAAACATCCGCATCACGGACAACGCCCTGATCCCGCTCAAGGAGCGGGCGGCGGACCGCAAGTACGACCCGCTGATCTGGCTGGGGAAGACGATCCGCAGGCGGCAAAAATAAGCCCGTCCGGCAATTGAGGACGAGCGGCCGCCAGGCCGCGATGAGCCCGGCGGCCGCCCGCAGCGGCAAGCCAGCGGCTAGAAAAGGTCCAGCAGCGCATCCGCCGGATCCACCGGTTTCGTGTCGCCGTCGGGCAGGTCCAGTTCGAACCAGACGGTCTTGCCCCGCGGCGTACGGCGGCTGCCCCAGCCCCTGCTGAGGAGGCCGACGAGCTGGAGGCCGCGGCCGCCCTCGTCGGTGTCCCGCGCGCGCCGCCGCCGCGGCTGCGCGAGGTCCGCGTCCCACACCTCGCAGACCAGCGTGCGGTCCAGCAGCAGCCGCAGCCGGATGTCGCCGTGACCGTGCCGCAGGGCGTTCGTGACCAGCTCGCTGACCAGCAGTTCGGTGGTGTCCACGAGGGGCTCCAGGCCCCAGTCGGTGAGCTGGTCGCGGGCCAGTTCCCGGGCGCGGGCGACCGAGCGGGCCTCGGGGGCGAGGCTCCAGTCGCCGACCGCGTCCTTCGGAAGGCCGTGCACCCGGGCCATCAGCAGGGCGATGTCGTCCTCGCCGTGCCGGGTGTCCAGCGCGGACAGTACGTGGTCGCAGGCGTCCTCCAGCGGCCGGCCGGCCGCCGACAGGGCCGTGCGGAACGCCTGCAGGCCCTCGTCGAGCGGGTGGTCCCGGGACTCGACCAGGCCGTCGGTGTACAGCGCGAGCAGCGCCCCGTCCGGCAGCTCGACCTCGGTCTCCTCGAAGGGCTCGCCGCCGACGCCCAGCGGCATGCCGGGCGGGACATCAAGGAGGAGAGCGTCCTCGCCCTCCTCCACCAGGACCGGCGGCAGATGGCCGGCGTTGGCGAACGTACATCGCCGGGTGACCGGGTCGTAGACGGCGTACACGCAGGTGGCGAGGTAGACCTCGGAGAGATCGGCGGCGCGGTCGGTGCGCCGGGAGCCCGTGTGCGTACCGGCGTCCGCGCCGGCTTCGATGTCCGCGTGCTGACCCGCGCCACCCGCCGCTCCACGACCCCGCAGGCCCGCACGCCGCTCGCTGCCCGTGGCACCCAGCCCGCGCGCGATCTCGTCGAGCGCCGACAGCACCTCGGCCGGCTCCAGGTCCAGCAGGGCCAATGTCCGTACCGCCGTACGCAGTTCACCCATGGCGACGGCGGCGCGCAGGCCGCGGCCCATGACGTCGCCGACGACCAGGGCCGTGCGGTGGCCGGGCAGCTCGATGACGTCGAACCAGTCGCCGCCGACCTCGGTGGCGGTCGTGCCGGGCAGATAGCGGCAGGCGATGTCCAGGCCCGCCGCCTCGGGGTCGCCGGGCGGCAGCAGGCTGCGCTGGAGGATCAGCGCGCGCTCGTGCTCGCGGCGGTACAGCCGGGCGTTGTCGATGCAGACGGCGGCGCGCGCCGCCAGCTCCACGGCGAGCGCGGTGTCCCGCTCGCCGAAGGACTCGCTGCCCTTCGTACGGGAGAACTGCACCAGGCCGACGACGGTGTCGCGGGCGACCATCGGCACGGCGAGCGTGGAGTGCACCACGGCGCCTCCGAGCTCGGGCCGCTCGTCGTCCGTCTGCCGTCCCGGGATGATCTGCGCCTCGGCCGTACGGAGCGCGCCCGCGCAAGGGGAGTTGAAGGGGAAACGGTGCACCGCGCCGACCGCGACCGGCGTGCCGTCGTCCTCCGCCGCGTCACCGCCCGGGGCGCTGCCGCCGCTGCCGCCCTCCGGGAGCGGCCCGTCGGACACGGCACTGGCGAAGGCGACCCGGCGCAGCTCGGCGCTGCCGTCGGTCATGCCGGGCGGCGCCTCGTCCCCGGCCAGCAGTCCTTGGTACAGGTCGACCGAGGCCAGGTCGCAGAACTGCGGTACGGCGACGTCGAGAAGGGTGCGGGCCGTGGTCTCCAGGTCCAGCGAATTGCCTATGCGCGCCCCCGCCTCGTTCAACAGCGCCAGATTGCGGCGGGCGTTGGCGGCCTCCCGCTCGGCGCGGCGGCGGCCCGTGACGTCCTGGGCGAGCGCGGCGACGCCGATGGGGCGGCCGCTGGCGCTGTGCAGCCGGTACAGCGACACCGACCAGCGGCGGCGCTCGTCCGTGCCGTGCGGGGTGCCCACCAGCTGCATCTCGGCGACCGGCTCGCCGGTCTCCAGGACCCGGCGCAGCGCGGCGTTGAGCCGGTCGGCCTCGGGACGGGGCAGATACTCCTCGGGCGACGCGCCGTTGTACCTGCTCGGCGGGCCGCCGAAGACGGTGGCGAAGCGCTCGTTGACCCGGCGCAGCCGCAGATCCGTGCCGAAGAGCATGAATCCGATCGGGGACTGTCCGAAAACCGCCTGCGCGGCGGCGAGATCGGTCTCGATGCCGCGCAGCGCCCGTACGTCCACGACGAGGCAGACCGCGGCCCGTTCACCCGTGCCGGTCTCGGACGGCATGACATAGATCTCGGCGAGGCCGTCGACAGGGGCGTCCGGGCCCGTGCGGTAGGGCACCAGGCCGGTCCACTCGCGGCCGTCGAGGATCTCGCTGACCGTGCGGTGTCCGGCCTCGCGCAGCTCGCGCGGGACGAACGCCTCCACCGGGTCCTGGCCGATGGCGTCCTTGGCGGGGATGCCGAGCATGTCGGCGGCGCGGCGGCTCCATTGCTCGATGCGGCCGTCGGGGCCGAGGGCGAAGGAAGCGACGCGGATGTAGTCATAAATCGATCCGGGCGCGCTGCTCTGCCAGACGGGCGGGCCGTCCGGTACGTCCATCCGGCCCGACCCATCCCTCATCGCAGGGTGTTCCTCACCCGCTGACATCTCGCTCACGAGCCCCGTCCCCTCCAGCTCATCGTGCCCGCACCGGACAGGCCGAGTATCCAGCAACACGGCTATCCGGAACACGGTCTTCACGATCACAGCACAGTCTCGATCGCAGGTCATCGACGAGTTCTCGATGAAACTGCAACGATCGCGACCCACCCAGACTCATAACCAGACACGGTGCGCTCCAACCTCCCCACCAGGCACGAAGCAGTGATTTCTGCGCGACGGCCACAGGGGGCGCGATCGCCCGGTGGGTGTCAGCCGGTTTCGGCGAGCTCGAACCACACCGTCTTGCCGCTCCTGCCCCGTCGGGTGCCCCAGCGGCGGGCGCTGCATGCCACCAGCTGCAGTCCGCGTCCGCCTTCGTCGTCGGGCGCCGCCGTGCGCTCGCGGGGCGGGTCGGGCAGCGGGTCGGACACTTCCACGAGGAGGTCGCCGCCGCGCAGCCGGACGATCCGTACGCCGATCGGCCCGCTGGCGTACCGCAGGGAGTTCGTCACGAGTTCGCTGACGAGGAGGACGGCCACGTCCACCGCCGGCTCCATGTCCCAGTCGCGCAGCGTCTCGCGGACCATGGCACGGGCCGTACGGACCACGCCCGGCTCGGCCGGGAAGCTCCACTCGGCGATCGGGGGGATCGCTGCCGTCCCCAGCCGGCGGGCCTGCCACGCAGGAGACCCCGAGGGACCTGCCGCTGCGCTCTCGCTCACGCCGATCACTTCCCCAGCCCGATGCTCCCCCGGCGGTTTTGTACATTTTGAGGGGGGTTAATCAGCACATACCCGATATCAGGGTTCGGTTATCGCCCCAAGAGGGTCAACCAGGTGCATCGTGGCGCGAACGGCGTAGCCCATCAATCGAGCGCCCCCTGCCTCATGAGCCGGTTCATCGCCTCGGCGACGGCCGGCCGGTCCTGATCCAGCCAGTCCACCGTGTCCTCGTCGCCCGGCGGCAGCCAGCGCAGCACATCGTGGTCCTGCAGCGGCCGCGGCGTCCCGGAGACCAGCCGTACGGTCCACACCTGGAGGACCAGTCCGGGTTTCAGCGGCCACTCCCCGGGGATGCGCGCCAGCGGCTCGACCGTGACGCCCAGTTCCTCGCGCAGCTCCCGTACGAGCGCCTGCTCGGGCGTCTCGCCGTCCTCGACCTTGCCGCCGGGCAGCTCCCAGCGCCCGGCCAGCTCCGGCGGCGCGCTGCGCCGCGCGGCCAGCAGCCGCCCCCGGTCCAGCACCGCTCCGCCCACCACCACGCGCACCGCACTCATGCGCGGCAGCCTATGCGGCCGTTACTCCCTTTCCGCCACGGCCCTTCGCGCCGCGGCCCTTCCCGCACCGGTCCCGGCAGTCCGCCGCGGCGGCCGTCAGGCCGTGGCGCGGTCGACGCGCTCGACCACGTAGAGCCGCTCGCGGGCGCGGCCGCCGAGCCGGTCGGCGACCTGCTCCGCCTCCGTCCGAGTGGCATACCGGCCGACGCGGTAGCGGTTGCCGTTGTCGTCCTCGCGGATGACCAGCCACGGCAGTACGGCGCCACTGTCGGTCATCGCGCTCCTCCGTCCGCCGTCCGGCGCGCCGCGGCGCGCCCGTCCTGCACTAACACCGAAAACCCGATCCGCATATGCCCGAGCCTACGCCCGACCTTCACGCACCGGATACGTCTTTGCACAAAGAGGCACCGAACCGGCCATGTCACCGTCCACATCCGTCCTTCCGCGTCACTCGTACCGCTGACGGGACCGGCCGGCGGGCCCGGAAACGGCGGCCGCCCGGCACCGAGACGGTGCCGGGCGGCCGGACGTGTGCGGGCGACGGGTCAGGCGTTGGCGCCGACCTTCTCGGCCGGGTCCCGGCCCTCGTCGCCACCGTCGATGGCCTTGTCCCGCTCCGCGGCGGCGCGCGCCTCGGCCTCGGCCACGAGGAGCGAGGGGTTACGCCAGGAGCTGCGCACGCCCCAGTAGTAGAAGGCCAGCGCGAGCACCACGACGACCACGAGGTCCACACCCTGCGGGATGAAACCGCGGCCGCCGAACTCCGTACCGCCGCAGTACGACACCGCGGCCATGACCAGCAGGTACGCGACCATCCAGGCACCGGCCTTCAGGTGCGGCTTCAGCTCGGCCCAGGGCTTGCGCAGCTCGTACCAGGCCCAGACGGGCAGGCCGGCGGCCATGATGAGGATGACCTTGCCGGTGAGCGGCCAGCGGCCCCAGTACAGGACGAGCGAGCCGAAGACCATCGCGACCGGGGCGATGACGGGCATCGCCCGCAGGTTCACCGGGCGCTTGAGGTCCGGCGAGAGGCGGCGCAGCGACATCACGGCGACCGGCCCGGTGATGTACGAGATGACGGTCGCGATGGAGACGATCTCGGCGAGCGAGCCCCAGCCGCGGAAGACCGCGAGGAAGAGGAACGCGATGACCAGGTTGAGGACCAGGGCCGGGCGCGGCACGCCGGTCTTCTTGTCGACCTTGCCGAAGATGCCGGGCAGGTGGCCGTTCTCCTGCACGCCGTGAATCATGCGCGAGGTGGTGGCGGCGTAGATCATGCCGGTGCCGGACGGGGAGATGAAGGCGTCCGCGTACAGCAGCATCGCCAGCCAGTTCAGGCCCCAGGCGAGCGAGAGGTCGGCGAGCGGGGAGTTGTAGCCCAGGCCCTCCCAGCCGCCGGCCTTGGTCAGGTCCGCGGTGGGGACGCCCCCGAGGAAGGCGACCTGCAGCGCGATGTAGATGACCAGCGCGATGACGATCGAGAGGATGACCGCCTTGGGCAGCGACTTGCCGGGGTTGCGCGCCTCGGCCGCCATGTTCAGCGGGGACTGGAAGCCGTTGAAGGCCCAGACGATGCCGGAGAGCGCGACGGCGGTGAAGACGGCGCTCCAGCCGTTGGGCGCGAAGCCGCCGTGGTCCGTCACGTTGCCGGTGTCGAAGTGCGCCATGATCAGCGCGCCCGCGGTCAGGACCGGGACGACGACCTTGAAGACCGTGATCGCGGTGTTGGTCTTCGCGAACAGCGTGATCGCGAACCAGTTCAGGAAGAAGTAGAAGACCAGCAGCACGCTGGCGCACACGACGCCGGAGCCGGTGAGCTCCTTGCCGTCGTACAGGCCCTGCGCCCAGCCGAAGTCCCACGAGCTCATGTACTGGACGGACGCGGTCGCCTCACCGGGAATGACGGAGACGATCGCGATCCAGTTGGCCCAGGCGGCGAGGTAGCCGGCCAGCGAGCCGTGCGAGTACTGGCCGTACCGGACCATGCCGCCGGCCTTGGGGAACATCGAGCCCAGCTCGCTGTAGGTCAGCGCGATGGTGAGGGCGACGGCCGCGCCGATGACCCACGCCAGGATGGCGGCAGGACCGGCAATGGCGGCGGCGCGCTCGGCTCCGAACAGCCAGCCGGAGCCGATGATCGACCCGAGTCCCGTGGCCGTCAGGGCGATGGTCCCTAGGGACCTGCGGTAGTTCGAGTGGGAGCCCTGCTCCGCGCTCGGGGTCTTCGGCGTGCTCAACGTGCTTGGTCTCCTGATCTTCCCCCACGGCCGTGCACAAACTTCGCCATCGTAAGAGCGAAACGGAAGATCAGAATCCAAGGTCCGGTCAAATGCCCCTGTTCGCTTGGGTGATGTGAGTTTTTCAACATCGCAAAGCGAGGGGCATATAGGGATATTACTGGGCGTTCTGGGGCGCAAACGTGGTGGTTACGCACCAGTACGGACGGTGGTGTGCCGACGTCAGTCCGCAGTCGGCACAGGGCACTTCGCTACCGGGAACGGCGCCGATTCACGGTCACTTCACCGGGAGGTGGTACGCGATCCGGTGCCGGTCGGCGAGCATGACCACATCGGCGGTCTCCACGGGGCGGCCGCCCGCGTAATACGTCCGCGAGATGACCAGTACGGAATGGCCGGGCACACCGCCCAGCACCATCGCCTCCTCGGCCAGCCCCGGCCGGGCCCCGACCTCCTCGACGACGTTGTCGACGATCACGTCGATGGCCGCCATCCGCTCGACCACACCGCGCCCGGCCAGCGGCCCCTCCTCGGGCAGCATCACGGGCGTCCGGCCCGTCACCTCCAGCGGCTCCCAGGAGGTGGAGAGCATCACCGGCTCGCCCTCGGTGCGGAAGAGATAGCGCGTCCGCATGACCCGCTCGCCCGGCCTGATGCGCAGCCGGTCGGCGATCGCCTCGCTCGCCTCGTCCTGCTCACTGCTGGACTCCCAGGTCCCCTTGACCTTCTCGTCCGACTGCTCCTGGCGGAACGGCGTCGCGCCGGCACCGGTACGGAATCCGGCGCGGGCGATGCGGCGCTGGACCGGGCGCTCGCGGACGTACGTCCCCGATCCCGAGCGGCCCTCCACCAGTCCTTCGGCCATCAGGACCTTGCGCGCCTCCAGCGCGACCGTGTCCGAAACGCCGTACTCCTCGCGGATGCGGGCTTGCGAGGGGAGGCGGGTGTGCGGCGGCAGCACGCCGTCGACGATCTTCTGACGCAGGTCACCGGCGACACGGAGGTACGCGGGCTGCTCACCGAAAGGCACATGCCCTCCCAAGGGCTTGACAGTCAGCAACAGCGTGGCAACCCACCGTTGTCACCCGCAAGCCTGGGCCACTTATTCACCCGATGTGATGACATGCAGCTCAGCAGGCACAGCAGTGGGCACACTCGTGCGCCCGGCGCGCGCCACGGCCGCGCGCCGGCGCCCCCGGAGGTCCCCGGAACCGCCCACAAGCCCCCGCGACCGGCAAGGATCAGCCGTTTCCGACGGGCCCGTTTCCGCCATCCCCGGCCACCGCACCGTGGCATCCTCGAAGCAGGCGTACGCCGTCCACCGGTGTGCCGCGCAGGGACGCGCACGCGGTGCGCCGCCCCGGGAAGGAGCCCCTCGTGCCCGCACCCGACCCCACCG
>NZ_NHSG01000343.1:0-12402 GCF_020024005.1 Streptomyces purpurogeneiscleroticus | reverse complement strand
CGCGAAGGGCGTGCGCGGGCCCTGCTGTCCGGCGGGCGCCTGCTGCCCGGCGGGCGCCGATGCCGGCGCGCCACCGGAGCGCGCGGGGCTGAGCCCAGCGGGCCCCTGACCGCCCTGGCCACCCTGACCGCCCTGGCCACCCTGCGGTTGCCCACCGGGCTGCTGTCCCGATCCCGGACGGCCCGATCCCGGACGGCCCGGCCCCGGACGGCCCGGCCCCGCGGCCGGGGTCAGCGCGCTCGCGGCGGACCGTGACGGCTGCTCAGGACCGCCCTGCGGCGCGTTCGTACCCTGGTTCGCTCCCTGATGCGCCCCCTGGCCCCCCGGTACATGGGCGGGAAGCTGGTTCGGAACGGAGCGTCCGGCGGTGTCGGAGAGCGCACGGCGGGCCCGTCGGCCGCCCGGCTGCTGTCCCTGCTGGGCGTCCGCGGCACCCTGAGCGGGCGCGGCCGGCAGCGCGGGCAGCCCGCCACCCGCGGACTCCTGCTCCGGCTTGCCCCGCCGCCGTCCGCCCGGCGGCACGGCCTTCGCGCTGGGCCCCTCGCCACCGGCAACACCGGCACCGAGGCTGTCCTCCGCAGAAGCCGCACCGGCACGAGCACCAGCACCGGTACCGCTGCCGGCATCCGCCCCGGACGCCGGCATCTCCACCGTTCCGTCCGTGCCGCCGACCTGCTGTCCGGCCGGTGCCGCCGAGCCGTCCGCCTTGACCGGTACCTCCAGGACGTACGCGCTGCCGCCCGCGCCGCCCGGTACCTCGTGGGTCTGGAGCACGCCGCCGTGCAGCCGGACGATGCCGCGCACGATCGGGCCGTGCACCGGGTCGCCGCCGCTGTACGGGCCGCGCACCTCGATGCGGACGACCGCGCCGCGCTTGGCGGCCGCGACCACGATCGTGGAGTCACCGGCAGGCGCCGCGCCCGCGGGCGTGTTGCCCGTCGAGTCGACGCCCGCGACATCGGCGATCAGGTGCGAGAGCGCCTGCGCCAGCCGCGCCGCGTCCACCTCGGCCTTCAGGGGCGGCGCGTGCACCGCGAACTGCGCGCGGCCCGGGCCGATCAGCTCGACCGCGCCCTCCACGCCCGCGGCGACCACCGCGTCCAGCGAGACCTCGGTCCGCTGCAGCTTGTCCGTGCCCGCGTCGAGCTGCTGGTAGCTGAGGACGTTGTCCACCAGCGTCGTCATGCGGCTGTACCCGGCCGTGAGGTGGTGCAGTACCTGGTTGGCCTCCGGCCAGAGCTGGCCCGCGGGGTCCGACGCCAGGGTGCCCAGCTCGGTGCGGAGCTGCTCCAGCGGGCCGCGCAGCGACTGGTCCAGTACGGCGAGCAGCTGGGCCTGCCGTGCCACCAGCGCGTCCATCGGGCGCCGGTCGGTGAAGGTCATGACGGCGCCGACGAGCTGGTCGCCGTCCCGTACCGGAGCGGTCGTGAGGTCGACGGAGACCGCGCGGCCGTCCTTCGCCCACAGGACCTGGGCGCGCACGCGGTGCTTGCGGCCGGACTTGAGCGTGTCGGCGAGCGGGGTGTCCGCCCAGGGCAGGGGGGTGCCGTCGGCGCGCGAGTGGTGGATGAGCGGGTGCAGTTCCTTGCCGCCCAGCTCGCTCGCCCGGTAGCCGAGGATCTGCGCGGCGGACGGGTTGACGAGGACGACCTTGCCGTCCGCGTCCACGCCGACCACGCCCTCGGCGGCGGCGCGCAGGATCATCTCGGTCTGGCGCTGCTGGCGGGCCAGTTCGCTCTCGATGTCGAGCTGTCCGGAGAGGTCGCGGACGACGAGCATCAGCAGTTCGTCGCCGGTGTACGAGGAGCGGTGGTCCGCGTACGCCGCCTCGAAGGCCGACTCGTACGGGGTCCGGCCGTCCTCCAGGTTGGCGCTGGTCACCTCGACCAGCATCTCCGTACCGTCCGTGCGCCGCGCGACCATGCGCGTCGGCTTCTGCCGCCCGCCCTGGTGCGCGCTGTCGTCCGGGCGCCGCATGGAGCCGGGGATGCGCTTGGAGTCGAACGTCGGGAGCAGGTCCAGCAGGCCGCGGCCCACCAGAGCGGTGCCCGGTGCCTCGAACGTCTCCAGCGCGATGGTGTTGGCGTTGACGACCGTGCCGTTGCAGTTGACCAGCAACAATGCGTCGGGCAAGGCGTCGAGTATGGCTGCGAGGCGAGCAGCGCCTCGGGATGGCCTGCTGCTCACGACGACGCTTCCTCCCTGGTGACCGCATCTTGCCGACACCCACCGTGGTGTGTGACTGAAACCCACCGTGGCGTGTCACTGGAAGGGAGTCTACGGGCACCGGGCGGGGACGCGGAGGCGGATGACGAGGAGGTAATGCCACGGCCTTGTGCGACTCGGCGCACGCCCGACATGTGCCCCGCGTCCTGATCTGGGGCCCTACTTGGGCACGAAACCCGGCCGGTTTTCGCGCGCGTCCGACCGGTTTTCACGGGAAGCGGAACCTCAACTTCCGTCCGGCCCGTCTTCGGCTCCCGTCTCCCGGCACCGCCCTGACGTCGGCTTTTGAGTCGACTTGGGGCTCCGCCGGCGGGCTCTCCCGGGAGGCGGCTCAGGAAGCGGCCGAGGGCAGCAGCGGTACGAGCTTGTCCCAGCGGCCGATCTCACAGCCGTTGTCGCGCTTGAAGGTGGCGTCCACCGGGCGCCCGGCCCAGCGGCCCGTGACATGTGCGGTGGCCGGCCCGCCGTGCTGCATCGTGCACACCGCGTCGGACGGCACCGGCGCGAAGGGGTCCTTGCCCCAGCGCGTCGCCTTGTCCAGTGCCCGGCACGCGTCCTTCGCCTTGGGGTGGTCGCCGCCGGTGGGGTGGCACTTCAGTTCGTGCGTTCCGTCCATCGCGGTACTGCCCGATTCCCTGACGGTCACCGTCAGGCGGTCCCCGCCGTCCGACAGCGGGACCGGCATCAGCCGGTGCTGCGCCGACGGGGTGATGGCCGGGGTGGCGGCACCGGCCGTCGGCGCGCCGACGGCGGGCGTGATGGCACAGGTGGCGGCGGTCAGGACGAGTGCGGCAATGCGGCGCAGCGCCATCGGGTTCTCCAGGGCGTGGGACACGGGGACGGGAGGGGGCGGGCACCCCCTGCCCCTCCTAACGCTCCACCGCGCCGTACGTTGCGCAACCGCGCGACCGCGCACGGCGACCGAGCGCTGTGTCGCGCGCCGCGACGCCGGTCCGTACGGGCGGGAAGTGCTTTGCTCAGCCGCCCGTGTGCCTAGTACCGTAGAGCTCGATTGGTGACAGCACGCTGAGCTGTGCCATCATCTGCACACACCACATCGCGTTCGCGCGGGTGGCGTTGCGTGGAGGCGTCGCCTAGTCCGGTCTATGGCGCCGCACTGCTAATGCGGTTTGGGTCTTAAAGCCCATCGAGGGTTCAAATCCCTCCGCCTCCGCACTGTGGGTGAAGCCCCGGCCATCTGGTCGGGGCTTCACTGTTTCCGCAGGTCAGGCGGGGTCCGGTCAATGGATTTCGCGCTACGGCCCGGCTCATGTAATGTTGTTCCCGCAACGCCGACCGGCCGAAAAGAAGGCCGGGAAGTCAAGCGCTCGTAGCTTAACGGATAGAGCATCTGACTACGGATCAGAAGGTTGCAGGTTCGAATCCTGCCGAGCGCACAGTGCGCCGAAAGCCCCGTCGAGAGATCGACGGGGCTTTTGCGTTGCTGTGACGCGTTGCCTCGGAGCTCCGCGTTACCGCTGTCGTCGCCCGATGCGGCGTTTTCGTCTGGCGTCGCCGGTCATGTAATGTTGTCTGCGCATCGCTGCCCGGTCGAACAGATGGCCGGAAAGCCAGGCGCTCGTAGCTTAACGGATAGAGCATCTGACTACGGATCAGAAGGTTGCAGGTTCGAATCCTGCCGAGCGCACAGTGCACGAAGCCCCCTCCGGGTCGCCCGGAGGGGGCTTCGTCGTTCCCGGCGCGCGGTCAGCCCTCCTGGTGGATGCGCAGGTCCTCCCGGCCCGGGGCGAGATGCGGGTGGAGGGTCAGATTCGCGTCGTAGTCGCCGCCGTTCTGGGAGCGGTACGGGATCGGCGGCGTGGTGGCGAGGGCGCTCAGGCGCTCGCGCAGCCGGGCGGCGGCCTCGGCGTACTGCTCGGGCGAGAAGCGGTTGGCGCCGGCGACGAGGACCGGGGGCAGGACGGACATGCCCGCGTACCAGAGCGTGCCGTGCTGGAGGGGGAAGAGGACGGCGTCCAGGCCGCCGTTGATGCCGCGGGGGCCCATCTCGTGCTCGCGGGCGCCGACGGTGAGCACGACCATCGCGCGCTTTCCGGCCAGCCGGCCCTCTCCGTAGCGCAGCGTGCGCCCGGTGGCCTCGTCGAAGACGCCGTATCCGAAGCCCTTCACGAAGACGCGGTCGAACCAGCCCTTGAGGATCGCGGGCATCCCGTACCACCACAGCGGGAACTGGATGATCACCGTGTCCGCCCAGTCGAGCTTGTCGTGCTCGGCGGCGATGTCGGGGGCGAGGCGCCCGCTCTCGTACGCCTCGCGCGAGTGGTGGGCGACGTCCAGCCGGTCGGCCGGGTCGTGGCCGTAGTCGTCGGCGTCCACGACCGGGTTCCACTTCATCGCGTACAGGTCGGAGACCCGGACCTCGTGCCCTTCGGCGCGCAGGGCGGCGATGCCGTCGTCCTTCAGTGCGCCGTTCAGGGAGCGCTGCTCGGGGTGGGCGAAAAGCCAGAGAATCTTCATGTCCTCGATCGTCCGTGGGGCGATGGCCCGAAACGAGTGGCCTGATGGCCATGGTGTGAAAGAATCGGGCCATGGGTGCTTTCACGGAGAGCGGGCGGCACCGGGTCGCGGTCCTGGTGCGGCACGGTCTGCTGCCGATGGAGCTGGGCATCGTCCACCGGATCTTCGGGCAGGCCCGGTCGGCCGCGGGGGAGCCGCTGTACGAGGTGGTGACCTGCGCCGTCGAGCCCGGTGAGGTGCGGACGGACGTCGACTTCACGATCAGTGTGGCGCACGGGCCCGAGACACTGGCCGAGGCGGACACGGTCGTCGTGCCGGCCTCGCACGAGGACTACGACCCGGAGGACGGGCGGCTGTCCGCGCCGCTCGCCGCGGCGCTCGGCCGGATCAGGCCGGGCACCCGGGTCGCGTCGATCTGCACGGGCGCCTTCGTGCTGGCCGTCGCGGGCCTGCTGGACGGCCGCCGGGCCACCACGCACTGGCGGTCCACGGAGGACTTCCGGCGGCTGTTCCCCGCGGTGCGGGTGGATCCCGATGTGCTCTACACCGAGGACGGCAACGTCCTGACCTCGGCCGGGGTCGCCTCCGGCATCGACCTCTGCCTGCACATGGTGCGCAGCGACCACGGCGCCGCGGTGGCCAATGAGGTCGCGCGGAGCACGGTCGTCCCGCCGCACCGCGAGGGCGGCCAGGCACAGTTCATCCGGCGCCCGGTGCCCGAGCGCCAGTTCGCCACGACGGCCAGGGCGCGGGCCTGGGCACTGGAACAGCTGCACCGGCCGCTGAGCCTGCGCGAGCTGGCCGCGCGCGAGTCGATGAGCGTACGGACCTTCACCCGGCGGTTCCGGGAGGAGGCCGGGGTCTCGCCCCTGCAGTGGCTCACGCAGCAGCGCATCGAGCGGGCGCGGCAGCTGCTGGAGGAGACGGACCTGTCGGTGGACCGGGTGGCGGCGGACGCCGGGTTCGGCACGGCGGCGTCGCTGCGGCAGCATCTGCAGGTGGCGCTGGGGGTGTCGCCGAGCCAGTACCGGAGCACGTTCCGGGGGCCGGGAACGCCCGAGGGCCCCGTCGAGCGCGGGGAACAGGCCATGTCCGCGGTGTGAGGGGGCGGGACCATGTGGCGGTGCACGGGACCGCGGTGGACGGACGGCGCCTTCGGGCTCGGCTGGTATCACCAGGAGCGGGGCGAGGAGCGGCGGAGCGCGCTGCCGGCCGGCAAGCCGCTGGCGTTCGCCCTGGAGGGCGAGCGGCGCTGCCTCGGCGTGCGGCGGGCCGGCCGGTGGACCGTCTGTCCGTACGCCGCGGTGCTCGACGGGGCGGGCGCGCGTGACCAGTGCGCTGACTGTGCGCGGCTGGACCGTTCGCGGTCGGTGGCCGCCGACACGATGGCGGACGATCCGCGCCCGTACGCCGTGTACCTGGCGTACTTCGGGCCCGGGCTGCTGAAGGTGGGGATCACCGCGGCCGAGCGGGGCGCGGCCCGGCTGCTGGAACAGGGCGCGGTCGGGTACTCCTGGCTGGGGCGCGGGCCGCTGATGGCCGCGCGGCGCGCCGAGGCGCTGCTGGGGAGCGCGCTGGCGGTGCGGGACCGGTTCGGGAAGGCGGAGAAGCGGGCGGCGCGGCGGGCCCTGCCGCCCACCGCCGAGCGGGCCGCCGCGGTGGCCGCGCTGCACGACGAGGCCCGGTCGCTGCCGGGCTGGCCGGAGGCGCTCCGGGCCGCGCCGTACGCGTACGTGGATCACTCCGAGGTGTTCGGGCTGGACCGGATCCCGGCGGAGCCGGAGGCGCCGGCGGGGATCGCGGCGCTGCGGGCGGGGGACGAGATCGTCGGGGCCGTGCTGGCGGCGGCCGGATCGGACCTGTACCTGCAACAGGCCGGTACGGGGCCGGTGCTGGTCGTGGACGCCCGGCTGCTGGCCGGGTGGGTGCTGCGTGCCGCGGCCGGGAAGGTGACCACGGCGGACGTGGTCCGTGCGGACAGCGGTACGGACGAGGGACGGCAGGAGGGGTTGTTCTGAACGCGTCGGAGAGGCCGGGCGGGGCGGCGGCCGAAGGGGACGAGCGGGTCGGGGCGTTCTGGCGGGAGCTGGGGCTCCCCGGACTGATCGATGTGCACACGCACTTCATGCCGGAGCGGGTGCTGGCCAAGGTCTGGGCGTACTTCGACGCGGCCGGGCCGCTGGTGGGCCGGGAGTGGCCGATCACGTACCGGTACGAGGAGGAGGAACGTCTCGCCGTGCTGCGCGGCTTCGGCGTCCGCGCGTTCACCTCGATGATCTACCCGCACAAGCCCGGCATGGCCCAGTGGCTGAACGGCTGGGCCGCCGGTTTCGCCGCCCGCACGCCGGACTGCCTGCGCACCGCGACGTTCTTCCCCGAGGACGGCGCGGCGGAGTACGTACGGGACGAACTGGCGGGCGGGGCGCGGATCTTCAAGGCACATGTGCAGGTCGGCGCGTACGACCCGGCGGACGAGCGGCTGGACGAGGTGTGGGGGCTGATCGAGGACGCCGGGGCGCCGGTCGTCGTCCACTGCGGGTCCGGGCCCGCGCCCGGCAAGCACACCGGGCCCGAGCCGGTCGCCCGGGTACTGGCCCGGCACCCGCGGCTGCGGCTGGTCGTCGCGCACATGGGGATGCCCGAGTACACCGACTTCCTCGACCTGGCCGAGCGCTACGAGAGCGTGCACCTGGACACGACGATGAACTTCACCGACTTCGCCGAACGGGCCGCGCCGTTCCCGCGGGAGGAGCGCGGGCGGCTGGCGGACCTCGGCGACCGGATCCTGTTCGGCAGCGATTTCCCCAACATCCCGTACGGCTACGCGCACGCGCTGGAGGCGCTGACGCGGGTGGAGCTGGGCGACGACTGGCTGCGCGGGGTCTGTTACGGCAACGCGGCCCGGCTGCTGGAGCTCTGACGGAGGACCGCCCCACCGACGGCCGCCCCCGCGCGCACAGCCGATTGTCAGTGGTGCCTGCCATGCTTTTACCAGTGAGACCGGCTGGACCGCGCGGGGGGCGGCCCAGCCGGTCGTGCACCCCGCTGCCTGCGTTTCTCAGCTGATTCACAGAAACCCGAAAGGGGGTTCTCAGAGGCCGCGGCCAGGCTGGTGGGCATGACTGCCACTGCCGGCTCGCCGCCCTCCGTGAAGAAGCACCCGGAACTGCTGCGCCCCGACGGGAGTCCGGTGCGCGTGCTCGTCGTCGACGACGAGGCGTCGCTCACCGACCTGCTGTCGATGGCGCTGCGGTACGAAGGCTGGGACATCCGCTCCGCCGGGGACGGCGTGAGCGCGCTGCGGGCCGCGCGCGAGTGGCGGCCGGACGCGGTGCTCCTGGACGTCATGCTGCCCGACATGGACGGCCTGACCGTACTGGGCCGGCTCCGCCGCGACCTGCCCGATGTGCCGGTCCTCTTCCTCACGGCCAAGGACGCCGTGGAGGACCGCATCGCCGGGCTGACCGCGGGCGGCGACGACTACGTCACCAAGCCGTTCAGCCTGGAGGAGGTGGTCGCCCGGCTGCGCGGGCTGCTGCGCCGGGCCGGTGCCGCCGCCGTACGGCCCTCGTCGGTGCTCGCGGTGGGCGACCTCCTGCTGGACGAGGACAGCCACGAGGTCTCGCGCGGCGGGGTGGACATCCACCTCACGGCCACGGAGTTCGAGCTGCTGCGGTACTTGATGCGCAATCCGCGCCGGGTGCTCAGCAAGACCCAGATCCTGGACCGGGTCTGGTCCTACGACTTCGGCGGCCAGGCCAACGTCGTCGAGCTGTACATCTCCTACCTGCGGCGGAAGATCGACGCGGGCCGCAGCCCGATGATCCACACCCGGCGCGGAGCGGGATATCTGATCAAGCCCGGCGAGTAGACGGGAAGAGCAGCCATGTCCCGTACTCCCGGCGGCCGTTCGGTGCGCCGCCGCCCGTGGTCGCTGCGTACCAGGCTGGTGGTGGCCGCGGTGGCGCTGATCGCCGTCGTCGGCACCGTCATCGGTACGGTCACCGCCATCGCGCTGCACGACTACCTCCAGAACCAGCTCGACCACCAGCTGGGCGATTCCGTCCGGCGCACGCAGAGCGGCCCGGTCGCGCACGATCCGCTGAAGCGGCAGAGCCTGGACTTCATCGCCATGCCGGGCCAGCCGATCGGCACCGTCGGCGCCCGGACCGCGCCCGACGGCGACCTCGCGCGCGGCGCGAAGAGCAACGACTCGGGCAGCCACGAGCTCGCCGACCACCTCGACGCCCTGGACGACGCGCAGCTCCGGGCGCTGGCGGCGGTCCCCCGGGACGGCGAGCCGCACACCGCCACGCTGCCCGGACTCGGTGACTACCGGGTCGAGTCCACGGGCGACGGCTCGGTCGTCGTGGGCTTCCCGCTGGACCAGGTGCAGGAGACGGTCGGCACGCTCATCGTGGTCGAAATCTGTGTGACGGCCGCCGGGCTGATCGCGGCGGGTATCGCGGGCGCCTCCATGGTCGGACTCGCGCTGCGGCCGCTGCGCCGGGTCGCCGCCACCGCCACCCGGGTGTCCGAACTCCCGCTGCATCAGGGCGAGGTGGCGCTGCACGAGCGGGTACCGGCGGCCGAGGCGGACCCGCGTACCGAGGTCGGCCAGGTGGGCGCGGCCCTCAACAGGATGCTGGGGCACGTGGGTTCGGCCCTGGCGGCACGTCAGGAGAGCGAGACGCGGGTACGGCAGTTCGTCGCCGACGCCAGCCATGAGCTGCGTACGCCGCTCGCCTCGATCCGCGGCTACGCCGAGCTGACCAGGCGCGGCCGCGAGGACCCCGGGCCCGACACCCGGCACGCGCTGGGCCGTATCGAGTCCGAGGCGACCCGGATGACCGGGCTGGTGGAGGACCTGCTGCTGCTCGCCCGGCTGGACGCGGGACGCCCCCTCTCGTATGCGCGCACCGATCTCTCGCCGCTGGTCGTGGACGCGGTCAGCGACGCGCGCGCGGCCGGCCCCGGCCATCACTGGCGGCTCGAACTCCCCGAGGCGCCGGCGCTCGTACGGGCCGACGCGGCACGTCTGCACCAGGTACTGGTCAACCTCCTCGGCAACGCCCGCACGCACACCCCGGAGGGCACGACGGTCACCGCGCGGGTGGCCCGGCACGGCCCGGCCGTCCTGCTGGAGGTCGCGGACGACGGCCCGGGCATACCGGCGGCGACACTGCCGCACGTCTTCGAGCGGTTCGCGCGCGGCGACGCCTCGCGGTCGCGGGCCGCCGGGAGCACCGGGCTGGGCCTGGCGATCGTCCGCGCGGTGGTGGCCGCGCACGGCGGCGAGGTGGGCGTGGCCAGCGCCCCGGGCCGGACGGTCTTCACGGTCCGGCTGGCGGCGGAAGCGGCCGCGCCGGACGCCGCCACGACGCCCGGTACGACGCCCGGTGCGGAGCCTGCCGCGGCCCGTGACGCGGGCCGCGCCGAGGACTCACAGGCAGGCCACAGCCTCACCACACGGTCGTGACAGCGGGGCCGACGAACGTCGGTCCCATGACGACGACACAGCCGGCCCCGGGCTCCCAACCGGCCCCGGGCTCCGCCCAGGCCCCGGCTCCGGGGCCCGCAAGGACCACCGTCCCGCTGGGCTCCCTGCCGCCGCGCGAGCATCTGCGCCCCGGCCGCACCACGACCGTCCTGGACGTCGTGATCCCGGTCTACAACGAGGAGCGCGACCTCGAACCGTGCGTACGGCGGCTCCACGACCACCTGGCCCGCACCTTCCCGTACGGCTTCCGGATCACCATCGCCGACAACGCCAGCACCGATGCGACCCCCGAGGTCTCGGCCCGGCTCGACGACGAGATCCCCGAGGTCACCGCGGTACGGCTGGAGCAGAAGGGCCGCGGCCGGGCGCTGCGCACCGTCTGGTCGATGTCCGGCGCGCCCGTCCTCGCGTACATGGACGTGGATCTCTCCACCGACCTGAACGCGCTGCTGCCGCTGGTTGCGCCGCTGATATCCGGCCACTCGGACCTCGCCATCGGCTCCCGCCTGGCCCGCAGTTCGCGCGTCGTGCGCGGTCCCAAGCGGGAGTTCATCTCGCGCGGCTACAACCTGATCCTACGCGGCTCGCTGGCCGCCCGTTTCAGCGACGCGCAGTGCGGATTCAAAGCGATCCGCGGCGACGTGGCCGAGCGGCTGCTGCCGATGGTCGAGGACACCGGCTGGTTCTTCGACACCGAGATGCTGGTGCTCGCCGAGCGGGCCGGGCTGCGCATCCACGAAGTACCGGTGGACTGGGTGGACGACCCGGACAGCACCGTGCACATCGTGAAGACCGCGACCGACGACCTCAAGGGCGTGTGGCGGGTGGGGCGCGCGCTGGCCACCGGCGCGCTGCCGCTGGACCGGCTGGCCCGGCCCTTCGGCGACGACCCGCGCGACCGGCAGCTGACCGGCGTACCGGGCGGCCTGGCCCGCCAGTTGGTCGGCTTCTGCGCGGTCGGCGCGCTCAGCACGGTCGCGTACCTCCTGCTGTACTCGCTCTTCCGGCTCGGCCTCGGGCCGCAGCTCGCCAACGCGCTGGCGCTGCTGGTCTCCGCGTTCGGCAACACCGCGGCCAACCGGCGGCTCACCTTCGGCGTGCGGGGCCGCGACCGCGCGGTCCGCCACCAGGCCCAGGGCCTGGTCGTCTTCGCCATCGGCCTGGCCCTGACCAGCGGCTCGCTGGCGGCCCTGAACGCGGCGGCCGGCGACCCCTCGCACGGTACGGAGCTGGCGGTACTGGTCGCCGCGAACCTCGCCGCGACCGTGCTGCGCTTCCTCCTCTTCCGCGCCTGGGTCTTCCCGGGCACCACCCCCGCCCGCCACGAGGGCACCGACTCCGGGAGTACCCGATGACCGCCCCACCGACGTACGACGTGCCGCGGACGGACGCGTCGCACGCGCCGCAGCCCCCGGCACGGCCCGCCGACCCCCGCTGGGCACGCCCCGGCCTGCTGCTCCTCCTCGCGGTCACCGCCGCGCTCTACCTCTGGGACCTGGGCGCTTCCGGATACGCCAACCAGTTCTACTCGGCGGCCGTCCAGGCGGGCAGCGAGAGCTGGAAGGCGTTCTTCTTCGGCTCCTCGGACGCCGCGAACTCGATCACCGTCGACAAGCCGCCGGCCGCGCTGTGGCCCATGGCCCTGTCGGTGCGGCTCTTCGGGCTCGGCGGCTGGCAGATCCTGGTGCCCGAGGCGCTGATGGGTGTGGCGACGGTCGGCGTGCTGTATGCCACCGTGCGCCGGCGCTTCGGCGCGGGTGCCGGACTCCTCGCGGGCGGCGCGCTGGCGATCACTCCGGTTGCCGCGCTGATGTTCCGCTTCAACAACCCCGACGCGCTGCTCTGCCTGCTGATGGTCTGCGCGATCGCCTGCGTGCTGCGCGCACTTGAGGACGCGCGGACGAAGTGGCTGGTGCTGGCCGGGCTCTGCTTCGGTCTCGCCTTCCTCACCAAGACGCTGCAGGCGTGGCTGATCCTGCCGCCGCTGGCCGTGGTCTATGCGGTCTGCGCGCCCACGACCGTACGGAAGCGGATCGGGCAGCTGCTGCTCGCGGGGGTCGCGCTGCTCGTCTCGGGCGGCTGGTGGGTGGCGCTCGTCGAGCTGTGGCCCGCGGCCTCGCGCCCGTACATCGGCGGCTCGCAGAACAACAGCTTCCTGGAGCTGACCTTCGGCTACAACGGCCTGGGCCGGATCAACG
>NZ_NHSG01000342.1:0-4185 GCF_020024005.1 Streptomyces purpurogeneiscleroticus | reverse complement strand
ACCCCGCCCGAGCAGCCCACCGGCACGCAGCCCGCGGACGCCCCGGCGGACGAGCAGGGGACGGCGGATCAGCAGCCGACGCCCACACCTCAGCAGACCACCGATCAGCAGCCTGCGCCCGCACCGGAGCAGACGACGGGTCAACCGCCGTCCGTCCAGTGGGCCAAGGAGCAGCCGCCGGCCGGCCAGTGGTCCGCGCCCAGCGGCGGAGCACCGACCGGAGCGCCGGCCGAGGGAGCGCCGGGCACCGGCCCCCAGGGCGGCCCTCCCGGCGGCGGGCCCGGCTGGGGCGGCCAGCAGGGCTGGAACGGCGGGCAGTCCGGCCCCGGCGGCAATTGGGGCGGCGGCAGGTCCGGTTGGGGCGGCGCATGGTCCCCGCCGCCTCCGGCGGCCAAGCCCGGCGTCATCCCGCTGCGCCCGCTCGGCGTCAACGAGATCCTCGACGGCGCGGTGGCCACGATGCGGGCGCACTGGCGCACCATGATGGGCATCTCGCTCGTCGTCGCGGTGATCACGCAGACCGTCGCCACGGTCGTGACGGGCGTGTGGTTCCGGGGCACCGACAACATGACGCTCGGGACCGACCCGAACGCGGACGTCGAGGAAGTCATGCGCGAGGCCGGCGGCCAGCTCGCCGCCAGCGGCATCACCTGGTTCATCGCCATGCTCGGCACGGTGATCGTCACCGCGCTGATCACCATCGTCGTCAGCCGTGCCGTCCTGGGCCGCTCGGTCTCCACCGGTGAGGCATGGCGCGACTCGCGCCGGCAACTGCCCCGCCTCTTCGGCCTGCTCCTCCTGCTCCCGCTGCTCATCGCGGCCGTCATCACGGTCGGCCTGGTGCCCGGCGTCCTCGTCGCCGTACTCGGTTCGGCACCGGCCGGTGTGGCGCTCGCGGTGCTCGGCGGGCTCGCCGGCCTGGTCGTCGGCGTCTGGCTGTGGATCCGCTACTGCCTCGCCGCCCCGGCCCTGATGCTCGAGAAGCAGGGCGTCATCACGTCCATGCGCCGCTCCGCCAAGCTCGTACGCGGCGCCTGGTGGCGGGTGCTGGGCATCCAGCTGCTCACCGTGCTGATCGTGATGATCGTGGAGTTCATCGTCCAGATCCCGGCCACCATCATCGCCTTCCTGCTCGGCGGGGAGGGCGTCACGAGCTGGATGACCGGCAACGCCGCCACCAGCTGGACCTTCCTGATCGTGGTCGGCATCGGCGCCGTGATCAGCTCGACCGTCACCTTCCCGATCAGCGCCGGCGTCACCGCGCTCCTGTACATGGACCAGCGGATCCGGCGCGAGGCCCTCGACCTGGAGCTGGCGCGGGCGGCCGGCCTCCCCGGCTACGGCACCGACGAGGCCCCCGGCGCCACACCCGGGAGCTGATGCGGTGCCGGCCAGGGGGAGAGTCGCCGTGCTCGCGCAGCACCTCGCGGGCACCGGCGACGACGTGCCCGTACAGATCCCGCGCGGCCCTGCCCGCGAGGCGGCGGAACGCGAACTGTCCAAGCCGCGGTACCACGAGTACGACCCCAACCCGCTCCAGCGAGCCCTCAATTGGCTCTGGAAGCGCATCGACGACCTCTTCAGCGCGGCCGCCGGAGTGGCTCCCGGCGGCTGGGTCGGACTGCTCGTCGTCGTCCTGGTGGTCCTGCTGCTGCTCCTCGCCCTCCGGCTGCGGCTCGGCGCACTGCGCCGCACGCCCACCACCGCCGCCGCGCTCTTCCCCGACCGGCCCCGCACCGCCACCGAGCACCGTACGGCCGCGGAGGCCCACGCCGCCCGCAGCGACTGGACGCCCGCCGTCCAGGAACGGATGCGTGCGCTCGTCCTCGCCCTGGAGGAACGCGCGCTGCTCACACCCGCACCGGGACGCACCGCCGACGAGGCGGCCACCGAGGCCGGCCGTGCCTTCCCGGCCCACGCCGACCGGCTGCGCGCCGCCGCCCGGACCTTCGACGGCATCACATACGGCCGCCGCCCCGGCATCGCTGAGGAGTACGCCCTGCTCAGCGCCCTGGACACCGACCTGAGCCAGGCAAAACCGGACCTCACCACCGCCCAGCACGGGGCCGCCGGATGACCGCTCCGACCGCGTACTCCACCTCCGTGTCGCCCACCGCCGCCAGGATCTGGGCGCGCTCCCGCGGCCTGCTGATCGCGCTCCTCATCCTCGCCCTGGGCGGCATCACCATCGCCGCGCTGAAGTCCGGCGAACAGCACGGCCGTCTCGACCCACGCTCCGCCGACCGCACCGGCAGCCGCGCCCTCGCCACCCTGCTGTCCGAACGGGGCGTCAAAACCGACGTCGTGACCAGCACCGGCGAAGCCGCCGCCGCGGCGGGCCCCGACACCACCCTGCTGATCACCGACCCGAACCTGCTGACCGACCGGCAGCTCGGCACCCTGCGTACGGCCACCGCACGCGCCACCGGCCGCACCATCCTCCTCGCCCCCGGCCAAGCGGCGCTCGACGCGCTGGCCCCCGGCACCCGAGCCGCGGACCCCACCGACACCACCGTGCGCGCGCCGGACTGCACCCTGCCCGCCGCCCGCCGCGCCGGCGACGCCGACCTCGGCGGGGTCCGCTACCGCACCTCCGCGCCCGATGCCGACCGCTGCTACCTCGTCAACGGCCTGCCGACACTGCTCCGCCTGCCGGACGACGCGGCGGACGGCACCGGTCCGGCCGCCGGCGACACCGTGCTGCTCGGCGCTCCCGAGCCCCTCTACAACCACAGGCTTGCGGAACGGGGCAACGCCTCGCTCGCCCTGCAACTCCTCGGTTCGCACCGTCATCTCGTCTGGTACCTCCCCTCCGTCAGTGATCCCGCGACCGCCCAGCACCACGAGCACTCCTTCCTCGACCTCATCCCCTCCGGCTGGCGCTGGGGACTGCTGCAGCTGGCCATCGCCGCCGTACTCACCGCCCTCTGGCGAGCCCGCCGGCTAGGCCCACTCGTCCCCGAACGGCTGCCCGTCACCGTGCCCGCAGCCGAGACGACCGAGGGCCGCGCCCGCCTCTACCAGCAGGCCGATGCCCGCGACCAGGCCGCCGCCGTCCTGCGCTCCGCCACCCGCACCCGGCTGACTCCCCTCGTCGGTGTGCCTCCCTCCGATGTGCACACTGCGGACGTCCTTGTACCGGCCGTCGCCGCCCGCCTCACCTCGCGCGGCGAATCCGGTACAGCCCTGCACGCCCTGCTCTTCGGCCCCGCGCCCGGCGACGACAAGGCCCTGGTCCAACTGGCCGACCAACTCGACGACCTCGAACGCTCGATCCTTCTCCAAGAGAGGCACGCACCTCGTGAGCACCCCGACAGCTGACCGCGCCCGAGCTTCCCTCGAGGCCCTGCGCACCGAGATCGCCAAGGCAGTCGTCGGCCAGGACCCCGCAGTCACCGGCCTGGTCGTCGCGCTGCTCTGCCGAGGCCACGTCCTGCTCGAAGGCGTGCCCGGCGTCGCCAAGACCCTGCTCGTCCGCTCCCTCGCGGCAGCGCTCGACCTGGGTACGAAGCGTGTCCAGTTCACTCCTGACCTGATGCCGAGCGACGTCACCGGCTCGCTCGTCTACGACGCGCGCACCGCCGAGTTCTCGTTCCAGCCGGGCCCCGTCTTCACCAACATCCTGCTCGCTGACGAGATCAACCGGACTCCGCCCAAGACACAGGCGTCCCTCCTCGAAGCCATGGAGGAGCGGCAAGTGACCGTGGACGGAACGCCCCGGCCCCTCCCCGAGCCGTTCCTGGTCGCCGCGACCCAGAACCCGGTGGAGTACGAGGGCACGTATCCGCTGCCCGAGGCCCAGCTCGACCGCTTCCTGCTCAAGCTGACGGTCCCGCTGCCCGCCCGCCAGGACGAGATCGGCATCCTCACCCGGCATGCCGAGGGCTTCAGCCCCCGCGATCTGGTCTCCGCCGGGCTACGCCCCGTCGCCGGCGCCGCCGACCTCGAAGCCGCCCGGACCGCCGTAGCGAAGACCGCGGTGTCCCCCGACATCGCCGCCTACATCGTCGATATCTGCCGTGCCACGCGTGAATCCCCCTCGCTGGCCCTCGGCGTTTCCCCCCGAGGTGCCACTGCACTGCTGTCCACGGCACGCGCCTGGGCCTGGCTGACCGGCCGCGATTACGTCACCCCCGACGACGTCAAGGCCCTGGCCCTGCCCACCCTGCGCCACCGCGTCCAGCT